>JAGPDK010000188.1 GCA_018057605.1 Kofleriaceae bacterium
GATCGCCAGGCCGCGATGTATGTCCGCGGGTTGCAGCTGTTGCAGGAGTTTTTTGCCACATGAGATTATGTATCGACCTTGACGGTGTTGTTTGTACGTTGAAACTTCCTGGCCAGACCTACGACGACGTGGTGCCCGTGCCGGGTGCGGTTGAACGATTGCGTGAGCTGCGCGCGCATGGTCACGTCATAATTCTACACACCGCGCGTCATATGAAAACCTGCGAAGGCAACGTAGGCCAGGTTGTCGCGCGGATCGGGCAAGTTACGCTCAATTGGCTCGCGCGCCACAAGGTTGAGTTCGACGAACTGTATTTTGGTAAACCTTGGGCGGACATTTACATCGACGACAATGCCTTTAGGTTCACGAACTGGACAGCGATCGATGCCGATGCCGCAAATCTACCGGCCAGCTGCGAAGTTTCGCACGCGGATGCGCTGTTGATGCCACCAGCTCAACGTTGAAATGCATGACGGACGACCTCGTTGCAACACAAACTCGGCGCGGTATTTCCTGGAACCTAGTTTCGGCGCTAATCGTGAACGTCGTCAGAATCGGTGTGATTTCGGTGCTGGGGCGCACCTTAGTCAAAGCTGATTTTGGCGTAGTTGCCGCCGCTGTGACGGTCAACGTGGTTATTTTTAGTGTTCGTGATTTAGGCATGGGGCCGGCGTTGGTGCAGCGACCAACGGTTACGCCAGCCCATTTTACCACAGCGTTCGCAGTGTCGATTTTGCTCGGTGCCGCAGCGACGCTTGGCTTGCTGGTGGCTGCACCGGTAATTGCCTCCGCGTATCACATGCCGCAACTGACCAATATCGTGCGTGGGCTCGCGCCGTTGTTTATCATCGGTGGGTTGTCACTGGTGTCACGGGCGCAGTGTCAACGCAGTTTGCGGTTTCGCACGATTGCGCTCATTGACACGTTTGCGTTTCTGGCAGGTGCCGCAGTGAGCATCACACTAGCGATTTCACATTTTGGCGCGTGGGCCTTGGTGCTCGGTTATCTGGTGGAGGAGTTGGTAGGGTCGGTGGCCTATGTGGTGGCGCGGCCGCCGTCGGTTTCGCTGCGCGTTGATCGTGCTAGCTTTCGCGATTTGATGGGTTTTGGTGGCTGGCAGATTGTGAGCAATATTGCCGGGAATCTCGCGGTGAATGCCGATAACGTTGTCGTCGGTCGTAGCATTGGGGCGACGGGCCTTGGCTACTACGCGCGCGCATACGACTTAATGAAGTTTCCCTCGCAAGTATTCACCGCGATTGTCGGGAATGTTTTGTTCCCGTCTTTTTCGCGAATGCAGGCTGACCAAGCACGGGTTGCTGATGGTTTTTGTCGAGGACTGCTAGTCAATGCGTTGGTGTTGTTGCCAGGGAGTGCCTTGCTGATTGTTTGTGCGCCTGAAGTGATCCGCATTTTGTTTGGGCCCGATTGGGATGGGGCCGTGCTGTCGTTCCGAATTCTAACGGTAACGATGATGTTTCGGACCAGCCAAAAGCTAGCAATTCTGGTCGTGCTTGCGGCGGGTAGAGTTGAAATTGTTGCGCTGCTGAATATTTTTTATATGGCATTTATATTCTGCGCCGCCTTGGTCACGGTGCGTTGGGGAATTGCCGCGGTTGCGGTATCCACTGGCTGTGCAATCATTGGGATGACGATCGCCACCGCCGGCTTTGCTAAGAGCGTGAGCGGAGTCACATGGGCCGCGATGGGCCGGGCGCACATTCCAGGTGCCTTGGCCGCCGTGGTTGTCGGTCTAACCTGTTGGCCCGCCGCCGCTGCCGTCAGAACCAAGCTGAGTGGGCCACTGGTACTTGTGGTGGTGATCAGCCTGCTAGCCGCAACCGGGGCGGCGCTCACGGTATGGTTGGCTCGGCGATGCTTCTGGAATGAATGGCAGTGGTTAGCGGGGCAGGTAGTGCGGGGCCGTGCGCAACTGAAGAAAACTGTAATTGCGTCGTGAAAATGACTGAATAACTGGTCGGCACTGTCGATTCTCGGGCGGTATCCGCGGCTAGTTCACCGTTGACACCCCTGCATTGCCAGGGCATCCTGGCAGCATGACAATTTTTAGATCTTTGTGGGTCTTGGCGCTGGCCGCCATGACAACCGTCGGTACGCTGGGTGGTTGTGTTGCTTCGGATTCTCTCGACGAACAAACCAGCGAGTATGGTGCTCAAGTGGCCCTCGCGCCTCCGACCAACTTGACGTTGACGGTAGTTTCGTCAGTTCGCATCGACCTGCAATGGGATGCGTCGCCCGGTGCTGCCAACTATGTATTGTATCGCGGTGCGGCGCCAGGCGCCACGAGATCGTACACATCCGTGGGGACGAATTTCTTTAACAACGGACATTTAACTCCGAACACTCAGTATTGCTACACCGTCCGCAACATCAACTCCGCAGGCGAGGTGTCGGGCGCTTCGAACGAAGTCTGCGCTATGACGAATGCGGGTTCGACCACACCTGCACCGGCTACGATTACTGCCACGGCGGTGTCGTCGTCGCGAATCTCCCTGAGCTGGTCTGCGGTCCCTAATGCAACGACCTATCGCGTGTTCCAAGGGCTCACCAACTCAACGCTGGTGTTGACAACTTCGACTACGGCACCGGCAACCACCTACGTCGCCGCTGGGCTTGCGCCTGGCACGTCGTATTCGTTTTATGTTGAAGCAGTTGCCATCACTGGGACCTCAGTGCCCTCCGCTACCGTTAGCGCGACTACATTTTCGCTTGGCCTTGAAGGTTATTGGAAGTTTGATGAAAACATGGGGGCCACAATCGTTGACGCCAGCGGCTATGCACGTAATGGCACGCTTTCGTCGGCGACTTTTTCTACCGATCGACCGCATGTGTTTCGCCGGACCAATAAATCAGTCGGATCGATTGGCACCGACACCAACGCACAGATCGCTGTGCCGTACAACAGCGAACTTCGCCTGGCGACAACGGCGTGGACCGTGTCGATGTGGGTAAAACCAAGCGGCGACACCATGTTTGCCGGCATGCGCAGCGCCAATTGTGGTTCGGTAATTTGGGGTATTGGCGCAAATGCAACGAACGGCTTGTTTTTCCGCGACGCATCAACCACCCGTGCGTCGAATGTGGCGGTACCGGTTGGGCAATGGTCGCAAATTGCCCTGGTGGCAAACGCCGGCACCTTAACGTTTTACATTGATGGCATTCAGGTTGCGTCGCAGCCATATGCATCGGTTGCCCGGTCGGCGAATTCCCCTCTGGTATTTGGCCACGGCACTGGCTGTACGGGCGCTGCGGTCCTGGTTGATGAAATGCAAATGTATTCGCGCGCGCTCACCGCTGGTGATGTTGCCAAACTAGGGGTGCGCCCCGCAGCTCCGCAAAACTTCACGGTTACCAACACGTGCTCGACGGTGCAAAAAACATCGTGGCAAGCTGTCGCAGGCGCGCAGCGCTACTACTTGAGCCGCGGAACTGCACCAGGTAATGAAACTTTTCTCACCAGCGTTGGCAGCACGCTGACCACCTTCAGTGTTGGTGTCTTGACGCCCGCCACCCAATATTCATGGTTTCTCGAATCCGAAGTGAATGATATCTACTCACTGCCATCGAATGAAGTTGTTTTGACGACGCTTGCCATCCCAGTTGCGCCGGTCGTGACAGCTACCACGCTGTCGAATTCGCGGATTCGTCTTGACTGGGCGGCCGTGCCAAATGCAAATCGTTATTCGGTGTTGATGTCGGCGCCTGGTGGCGGCCTGCCGTTCACCCCAAAGACGACTTCATTGGCGCCAGGCCCGTTGACGATTGCGCTGTTGGCCCCGAATACCACCTACTCGTTTGTCTTGCGGAGCATTGACGCCTGCAACATGGTGTCACCAGATTCCGCTCCGGCAACTGCGACTACCGCACCTTAAATCGCTTGTAGCGGACCGGCGGCAAGCACCGCTGGCCGCGCGATGGGCCGACTGAAAATTCCGAGTTGCCTAAGTTCGAGGGTGGCGTGATGCGGTGGTGCTGCGGCGCATGGTCGCCGGGCGCAGCTTGAATAATAAGGGGCGTAGACTCGCCGTTTCGGCGCAGACTCCGCAAACCGCTTGCCAGCGTCGCGGCCTCACCGTATGAAGCACCATGCGGGTTGCCCATTTTTCGGATTTGCATCTGTTGTCGCTCGATGGCGTCAAGAAGCTGCAATATATGAACAAGCGCTGGATCGGCGCTATGAATCTACTGTCGAACCGCGGCCGCCATTATCACACCGAAGCGTTTGAAGACATGGTGGTTGATCTCAACGGCCAAAACATCGACCACATCATCTGCACTGGCGACATCACCAACTTAGCGTTTGTGCAGGAATTTCAATTTGCCAAAGCCCGCTTTGATCAGCTCAACCTTGGACCAAGCAACATCACCGTGCTACCCGGCAATCATGATTCGTACGTCACCGAGGGCGCGCGTCACTACGCCGAGGTGTTCGGTGAGTATTTCACCCCGGATGCGGAGTGGGCTTGGCCCGCGCTTGCCGCCGGGACGCGCCGCGAGGCTGGCGACAACAAGGACGAGCGCGCGTGGCCCTTGGTGCGAGTGCGCGGCGAGCTGGCGGTGATCGGGCTTTCAACCAGTCTCAAGACGCCGTGGTTTACCGCGTGGGGCAAAGTTGGTTCGCTGCAGCTGCAGCGGTTGCGCAGCGTGTTAACCGACCCGCGATTGGCGGGCAAAGTGCGCATCGTCGCCATTCATCATCCACCGGCCGGCCATCGCGCCAAATCGAAAATTCGCGGGCTGCGCGATCATCACGCTTTTGCTGAGGTGATCAAAGACTGCGGTGCCGAGCTCATCATTCATGGCCACGAGCATCGCGATATGTTGGAGCACTTGGCCGGTCCAAGCGGCATGGTTGACGTACGGGGCGTGCCGTCAGGCACCTACGAAGCCAACAAGCCAGAACGTACCGCGCGCTACCGTATCTTCGAGATCTCCAATGGTCGGGTCATTGGACAAGCTATGCGGGTTTGGCACCGAAGTCGCAACGTCTTTGAGCATGACAGCACTCAACTCGTTGCAACTGCCTAATCTTCTTGCACTTGACAACAATGAACCGGCTTCGGTCGGCGCTGCGCAAGCGTCAAAAAGTGGTGATAACCTGACATATGTCAATTCTGGCGACTCGGGCATAACTCCTCGACTTGACAAAGGATTAGTCACTGCGATAACTCCCCCCACGCCTATGACAACCTTGGCTCCACCACTAAAAACCCTGTCTAAAGACGAAGCCGACGAGTTGTTGGCACTTGATGAAAAGTACGTGATGCGGCCCTGGGCGCATCCGCCTGGTGAACCGGTCATCGTGGCCAAAGCCAGCGGCTGTGTGATCACGGACGTGCAAGGCAAAGAGTATTTGGATTTCACGGCTGGCTACTTCGTCAACAACGCCGGTCACTGTCATCCACGCATCGTTGCGGCTGCGACCAAGCAGCTCAAGTACGTGCTGCAAGTTTCGGGCAAGCACGGCACCGTGCCGATGATTCGGCTCGCTGAGAAATTGATCACACTCGGACCTAAGAGCTTGAACAAAGCGTTTTTCTCGACGGGTGGTTCGGAATCTAATGAATTCGCACTGCGGTTGGCTCGGCAGTTTGCCAAAAAAACCGACGTTGCGTTTTTGGAAAACTCGTACCACGGCCTGACCCTGGGCTCGCTTGAAGTTACGCATAGTGAAAAATATCGCGATAGTGCCGGCCGCCCGATCGGCGCTAACTCGTACGCGATTCCCAACGCGTATTGTTATCGCTGCAAGTTTGGCCCGTCGGCAACCTGTAAAACTGAGTGCCTCGATGGCGTACAAGCGCAACTCGAAGCGCGGCCGACCGCTGCCATTATCGCTGAGCCGATTCAATCGGTGGGTGGCTTGGCACCGCCCCAAAAATGGTGGGACCGCCTCGATCGTATTCGTCGTGAACTCGGCATTTTGCTGATTATCGACGAAGTGCAAACCGGCTTAGGCCGCACTGGCAAAATGTTTGCGTGCGAGCACTACGGCTTGTTGCCTGACATTATGACCGGCGGCAAAGGCTTGTCGGGTGGTGTTGGTTCGCTTGCCTTGACCGCAGCATCGGACGCAGTGTGCAAAGACTTCTTTGGTGGCACCACGCCGACCTCGGGCGGCAATGCCGTGTCGTCGGCCGCAGGGCTCGCGCTGATCGAAACCTTGTTGGAAGAAGGCATGGTCGATAACGCGCTCAAGATGGGGCAGTACTTCACCGAAGCTGCCTGGGCGCTTAAAGATCCATGGATTGGCGATGTGCGGTTCACCGGTTTGCTCGGTGGCATTGAGCTAGTGAGCGACATCGCCAGCAAAGCTGTGCTTGGCAAAAAACAAGTCGCGACCATCAAAGACGTGCTGCATGAAGCCGGCATGCTCGTTACGCTGTCGGGCACGCACGGCAATGTGGTGCGTTTGCAGCCACCGTTGTCGGTAACGCGTAAAGAGATCGACACGTTGCTCGCTGTGCTCAAGACCACCTTGGAACAAGTCCGTAAAAGCTAGGCGGCGTTCGCCGGTTCGGTGTCATTGTTAGCTCCGCACTTCGACTGTGTTTCACGTATGTCCCCCAAGGTAGCCCCATGAACCTGTTTGCGATTCGTAAGCAACTCGACAAAGTGCTCTATCCGATTGTCTCCAACATTGCCAAGCTGCCGTTGCACGCCAATCAATGGACGTTGTTGGGCGCCATTGTTGGACTCATCGGTGGGGTGGTGTTCTTCTACGGCTATTGGTGGGCTGGCTTCGCGTTGTTGTTGGGGCGGGGCCTCATCGATCACATCGACGGCTACAAAGCGCGGAACTTCAATCAGCGCTCGACGTTTGGCGCGGTTATGGACGATGTCAGCGACCGCTGGGTGCTCGGCGTCATGTTCGCCGGCGGGTGCCTGAATTTGAGTTTCGATTATCCACATGTGTTGATTGTGCTCGGTTTTGGCATCACCGGTGCGCTGACCAACGTCATCGTGAAATTGTCGATCTACGCCGAATCGCCACAGGATATTTTTCGCGAGAAAGGCAAGATTGGCCATCCGGTCGACGTGGTGGGGCTGTTTGGTTCGGCTGAGTTCATTATCTACTACGGCGCTGGCGCGTTTTTTACTGCACTGCTGGACGACCCACGGCCGATGCTTGCAGGCTGCTGGGCCGTTGCGATCATGTCGCACGTGTCGTTGTTTCAACGCATGATCTTTGCGTGGAAGCGTTACCGTAAAGTTGATCCGACGCTGTTGGCGATTCATCAGGACAAAGAAATTTCCAAGGCCGAGGTATAGGTGGCGACGGCTAACTCGTTGGCCGCGCGGCCGGTTTCAAAAATAAACCCCGCGAATGCCATCACGGCATCGCGTTATCTCACGCTGCCACCGTTTTTTTGGGCCGTGCAAAACGGTCATGCCCAAATTGCGATGTTTGCGATCATCACCTGTGGTTTGTTTGACAAACTCGATGGTCGGTTTGCCGCATGGTTCAATTGCCGCAGCGCGTTTGGCGAGTTGTTTGATGCCATCACCGACGGCATTTGTTACGGTTTTTGTTTGGCAGTTGTTATCTATTTTGAATGGGCGCCCCAGGTGCCCGCAGCGTTGGTAATCGCCTTGGGTTTGTTGAACACCGGGCTGCGCTACGTGTATGCGAAACGGGCAGGGCGCAACACCAACTATAAATCGTATGCGATGGAACGTGTGGTGGCCTACACGGCGTTTCTGATTGGCTTCGCCGTGGCTGGCTATGAGCGCGAGTATTTTTACTGGGTGTTCGTAGGCATTATGGCGGTGGTGGTTTTGCACGATGCCAAGCGCATGGTGTTGGACCCAGCGCCCACCATGCCGGCGTCCGCAGGAGCCGCAGCATGAGTACTGAATACAATTTTTTGCCGCTCAGTTCGTTATCGTGGATCATCACGGTTTCAACCGGAGCATTGGGCGCGGTGTGGGCGGCGTATGATCTGCGCAATCTGCTCAAGCACCAACGCGCCGATATGAGTGACTCGTTGGAGCGCGATAAACGCTTTGGTTACATCATGGGCGTTATCATTGGGCTCGTCGGGGTTTTTGGCGTGCTCAAATTTCATTTCTGGTAGCTCCCGCGTTTTGAGCTTGCCGCAGCCGTAGGTCGGGCAAGCGTGGCTAAAGTCTGAGTTTTTCGCCGTGGGCCAACACCGCGACATGATCGGGTCGGCCAGCTTGGCCCGCGACCTCGGTAATCCGACGGCGCGGTTCGCTGGGACGGCCCAAGCGCAAGTTCAAGGTGCCCCAGTGCACTGGCACGAGTTTTTGCGCGCCGAGGCGATCGAAAATTTGTAACGCACAGTCGGGGTCGATATGGATGCCGCCATCGCGCACATGTTTGCGCATGCGGTAGTACCACCCTGGCATCATGCCGCCGATCGGTAACAGTGTGGCCGCGATGTCATGCTGCCGGCCGATATCATCGAACACGCTGTGATCGGAAAAATCAACATCACCAGCATGGTGCACGGCAGGCCCGCCGCCGACCGGGCGCACCACATATCCGCAGCACTCAGGATGTGTGGTTTTACGCCAACGGCCATTGTCGTGGCGGGTCGGGACGGCGGTAATTTCGACCCCCGAGGTAGCTAGTTGATCGCCCGCGGTCATTTCGGTGACGTGGGCGAAGCCTAGGTCTTGCACCAGCCGGCCAGCGCCGCGTGGCACGACGATGCGCGCGGACCTGGGCGCAGCTTTGAGGCTCCATCGGTTGAGATGGTCTACGTGCGCGTGGGTAATCAAGATGACATCGATGGCGCCAGCCTGACGGGTGCGGCCACGGCCCAAAGGGTCAAACAGCACGCGTGCGGTGCCTAGTTCGGCCAGTGCCGTCGCATGGCCGAGCCAGGTGATGCTGGCCGGCGCGACGTCTGACGTTGCCACTAGAGGCGCAGTATCACCGACGATGCCAATGTTACGGTCTGCTCCCATGAGGTTAGGCTTCACCATGGCAGCCGCCAGGGATCTGGCAATCGCGTGGACGCATGCAGCAAAATCGTTGCCGGCGTAGCGCACACGGGATGGCAAACACGGCGTCTAACAATGGCGGTGGTAGCCATAAGCCTGCTATAGCATGGCTGTTTCGTGGTTTCGCTTTTCTTCATAGGGTTTGCGGCGGGTGCCATCACCGGTATCCCGATTGGCCCTGTGAACGTGGCGGTGATTGACGCGGCGTATCGCCATACCTTGCGACGCGCCTTGTCGGTGGGCCTCGGCGGCGCTATCGCGGATTTCTTGTACTGCGCCTTGGGTGTTGCAGGCATCGCGCCGTTGTTGCAGAAGAATCCGTCGGTGCCGCCGGTGTTGTTTGGCATCAGTGGTGTGATTCTCATGGTGTATGGGTTCCTGACCGCGCGCGGTCGGCCGATTACGCCAGCTGCCAATGAAGCGCCAAAATCGCCGCATCCGTCGCGTGAATTGTGGTCCGGTTTGTCGACCGGCTTGTTGTTGATTTTGCTGAACCCTGCAGCGG
>JAGPDK010000189.1 GCA_018057605.1 Kofleriaceae bacterium
ACATAACGGCTCTTACATAACTTGAACCACGTGATCGCCGGATTGCGATAAATCCCGGCGCATTATTGACCCCTGCGGCAGGTCCAGACCGCGTAGAATTTGCGCGCGCGCAAAGGTCGGCCGAAAGTTGGCTCAGGCGGACCGCGCGCGGTACAATTCGGGCGCTACGGGTCGAGTTTTTGCTGCTCGCCCGGTCAACAGCAACGGTGGAATATTCATGCTGAAGTTAGCTTCAATTTTTCGAATGGCGTGTGCCGCGGCAATCGTTGGCGGCACACTGATCGCGGGCCATGGCGCAGCAAGTGCTGGTGCTGGGGCTTACGGCGTTGCTGGCACCGCGACGGTGAAAGACCGTACGTTGGTCCAGGGGGCCGCCACCTATGCCGCTGGTGAAGCTGGTTGGGTGATGATGAAAGCGGCGCTCGACGACGCCGCGCTTAAAAAAGTGCGGACGTGTCTCAAAGCCGGGGATAATCCCTGGCCATGCGTTGAACCACTAGCCATCAAAGTTGGCTTCGATCGGCTCATTGTGATGCAAGCCGATGTCGACAAAGTTAATGCTGGCACGATCGTCATTACCGCCCATGTGCTTGCGGCGCAAGTCGAGGGAGTGTTGGTTGACCGTGCGTATTGTGAAGCCTGCAATCCAGCGAAGCTTGAAGAACAAATCCAAAATTTGGCGACCAGGCAGATTCGCGCGTTGATGGCGCAAAAAGGTGACACCAAAATTGAAGTGGTGTCATCGCCGAGCAGTGCGGTGGTGAAGATCGACGGTGCGATGGTTGGCGAAACTGACGCAACGTTCCGCACCTATCCGGGCAAGCACACCGTGATGGTTGCGCGTGCTGGTTTTGTCAACGAAGTGCGCGACGTGATGGTGGCTGAAGGCAAAACTGAACGCGTTGACGTGGTGTTGCGCAACGAAAACGGCAAGCCCGGAGATCCTATCGTGGCTGTCACCACGCCAACCAACGATCCGCGCCGCAGCCGTGGCGATCGGATTCACCCCAGCACTGTGGTCGAGTCCAAATCAAATGAGCATCGCTCCAAACTGATGCCGAGCATGCTGATGGGTGGCGGCGCGGTGGCACTCGTGCTCGGTGGGGTGTTGGTGTTTACCAATGAAAGTGCGCCGCCGCTGGGGCAGCCGCAACCCGAGCGGCTCGACGGTAATATTCCGCTCGGCATTGGCTTTGGCATTGCCGGCGCGGCTGCGGTTGGCGTGGGCGTATATTTGTGGACGCGGCCGGACGCCGGTCGCTCGCATGGGCCGGTGGCAATGCCGCTGCAGCATGGTGGAATTCTTGGTTGGGCCGGCACGCTGTAGCGCGCACAGGAGCAAAGTATGATGAAATTTTCGATGACCTTTGTAGCATCAGTACTGCTCGCCGCCGTCGGCGGCTGCGATCACAGCAACGCTAACTACTGCGAAGGCAAGCTCAACAATGATTGCCGTTCCGACGGTGGGGTTGGTCCAATCAGGGGTTGCAAGGCCGCGCCAGAAAAGTGCGTGGGCGCGACGCTGGTGTGCGATGAGGTGAATGACGTGTGCGTAGAATGCACAACTACAAATGCGGCAGCATGTGTGAACGTGGAGCCCGTGTGTGGCGCGGACAATAGCTGTCGTGGTTGCACGGCGCATAGCGAGTGCACCTCCGAAGTCTGTCTGCCCGATGGCAGCTGTGCACTCGCAAGCGACGTTGCATATGTTGATGGCACCGGCGGCACGGACGCCACAAACTCGATGTGTGAGAAAGCCGCGCCATGCAAAACGGTGACGATGGCCGTCGGCACGCCGAAGGCTATTGTAAAAGTGAAGGGCGAGGTGAACGAAGCCACAACTATTGCATTTGGTGGCACGACGGTGAAAAAGTTGATCGGTTCGACGGGCGCGAAAATTGAAGGCACCAATGGAACGGTAAATTTGATTGAACTGCGAGATACGGCCAACGTAACCGTCTACGATCTGACGGTGGGCGGCAATGCAGGTAGTCACCCTGCCTCATGCGTTGCGCTCGTTGCAGGCACGCCCACGCTCACTGTCATCAACGGTAAAATCGAAGCTTGCCAAAATGGCCTCACGGTGAGCGGAGGCACCTTGACTGTCAATGGAACGAGACTGAGCGCAAACACCGCTGCAGGCATCTCCGCAAGCGGTGGAACTGTGACGTTGACCGGTGCCACAGTGACGGGCAATAGTGGCGGCGGCGTATCCATTACAAACAGCGGTTTCAAGCTGGTGAATAATTTCATTTTCAGGAATGGCAATCAGGACACAAGTCTATTTGGTGGTGTGAAACTTTCGTTTTCAACTGCGGGAACAAATGTTTTTGCGTTTAACACGGTGGTTGATAACCGGTCACAGGCCGGCGTGACTCGTGCGGGGGGCATAATTTGCGATGTGCCAACCTTCACGGCGAGTAACAATATTATCGCGCGGAATCAAAGCGGCTCGAGTCCTCCCTCCGCCACAGCGCAAACGTTGGGCGACTGTGTATTTGGCACAACACAGATTCAAAACAACGTCGTCGGCCTCAATTTTGCGGCTCCGGACGCCGAACCATACGATTATCATTTGCTTGCGGGAAGCATCGTCATCGATATGGGCACGACACCGTCGGATATTGTGGTTGACATCGACGGTGATTCACGACCTCAAGGTGCAAACAAAGACCGGGGTGCGGACGAATACAAGCCGTAACGGCTGCTCATGGATTCAGGGCAAAATCACCTGGTTGCTCGACCGTAGATCATCGTAATTTCAACGATTTGCAGCAGGGCGCAACAATTGTTGATGCCACGTCGCCTGGTTGTCACCGAAATGACACGTCGCAGTTGTGTAACGTGTTTATGACAAAGAAAATTCTGTTTCGCGCATTGCTCGGGTTAGCGCCCCTCGCGCCCACCGTGGCATGGGCCCAAACCGCGCCAGTGCCCGTGGTGGCTCCGGATTCAACCGCGGGGCCGCGTGTGCCGTCACCCGAAGAGCCAGTAGCTCCAACCGGCGAAACCGCATCGGTGCCTGCGACCGGGGCTATACCTGCACCCGCGGTCGTGGCGGTGCCCGTAGCAGGGCCAGCGAAAGCCGACGAGCCCAAGAAGAAGCACTGGTATGAAAAGTTGGCGTTCCGCGGTTACACGCAGTTGCGTTACAATCGCGAATTTGATGTGCAGGGCGCCAAGGTGCAAATCCTCGGCGATAGTGCGGTGGCGGCCAACCAAACGTTTAGCATTCGTCGGGCCCGGCTGATTTTATCGGGCGACGTGAGCAATTACGTCTCGGTATATTTGCAACCGGATTTTGCAGCGTCGGTGCCCGGCGTTACCGATGCGACATTTTTTGCGCAGATTCGTGATTGGTACGCCGACGTTCACTTTGATCGCAAAAAAGAATTTCGCGTGCGCTTGGGTCAATCCAAAGTACCGTTTGGCTTTGAAAATTTGCAGTCGTCACAAAATCGGATACCGCTCGATCGCAGCGATGCGCTCAACAGCGCAGTAAAAAATGAGCGCGATTTGGGCGCGTTTTTTTACTGGACCCCGAAGTTCGCGCAGGATTTTTTTAAGCACGCCCTCGATGATGGTGAAAAAGGTTCGGGTAATTACGGGGTGCTTGCGCTCGGCGCATACGCGGGGCAGGGTGGCTCGTTTCGTGAGCAAAATTCCAGCTTGCACGTAGTTGCGCGCGCGGTTGCGCCGGTCGAGTTCCGGGGCCAAAAAATGGAATTTGCAGTCGGCGGATACTGGGGCAAGTATGGCGTGTTGTCGTCGGCGATTAGTCCGCTTGGTATCGGCCCCGCGGTCAAACCAACCGGCACGATCGATACCGGCAACAAAACCGGGGTCGTCGACACCCGCGCTGCCGTCACGGTAGTGGTCTATCCTCGGCCCATCGGAATCCAGGCAGAGTGGAACGTGGGTCGTGGCCCAACCCTTAACGCTGCGCAAACCAGCGTCGAGGCCGAGCGCATCCACGGTGGCTATGCCATGTTGACGTATCGCTGGAAGGGCCCTGGCGGTCACGAAGTTTTCCCTTTCGCACGCTACAGCTACTATCGCGGTGGGTATAAATCGGAGCGCAACGCACCCAATACTCAACTTAATGACATTGAGGCAGGCGTTGAATGGCTGATCGCCGGTGAGGTGGAGCTGGTGGTTGCCTATCAGCACGCCAACCGCACCAACACCAGTGCTGCCGGCACAGCCGACACTCGCTCGTATGAAAAAACTACGGCGCATATCGCGCGGACCCAGGTCCAACTTAAATTCTAGTTGTCACCTGATACCGGCGCAGTGTTTTTTTACAAAGACACCGCAACTCTCGGGCAGGCCGGGCGATACCGGCGGCCATGCAGCATCGCTGGCTCATGGTCTGGGACCGTCTTCGACGGCATGGTAATCGGCACCCGGGTGGGAACGCAACGCCGGCGCGGCACCGGCGATTTTGGGTATTGGTGGTCGCCGCGATGGTGACGTTTAGCTGCGGCATTGGCAGCCGCGCCGCGTGGGCGGGGATTGTCGCGATTGCCTGCGAAGGCGAGGTGCCGGAACGTGCGGTTGCAACTTTGCAAGAATTGACCACCGCGCTTGATGGGCTTGGCATGACAGCGGCACCCGCTGCCATTGCGATTGCACTTGGCCAGGCAGCGCCGCTGGCTGCGGTGAGCGACCCAACGGTGACGACGAAAGATTTGTTTGTGCAGATCGAAAGCGGATATAGCTTGTGGCTGCGCGGTGAGTTCGCCGCGGCCGAAGCCCAACTAAACGCTGCGATGCGCGCCGTGGGGCGCAACCCCGGCACTGTGGTTGCGGATGCGGCATTTCGTTCAGCTATTACCCGCGGCCTCGTCGGCTTGGCGCTATCGCGCAAACGACGCAAGCAAGCTGCCGGTGCCGTCGAAGCCATGACGGAGCTGATTCGAAGCTTGCCCGAGCAGCCGGTAACCACCGCCGAGTTTGGTCCCGAAGCCGAAAGGTTTTATCAGCAAATTCGTCGTAACCTTGATTCGGCACCGCGCGGACGTTTGATCGTTGATGTGACGCGATCCAATGCGCAGATTTTTATCAACGAACAAGGGCGCGCGAAGGGGGCCGCGTTTTCCGCAGATATGTTGCCGGGCCGGTATCGCATTATGGTGCAGGTCGCAGGCGAAGCGCGCCGCTACGTTGTCGTGATTCGTGGCAATGCCGAGACCCGGTTGTTGATAGATTGGGACGCCAGCCAATACGTTCACTCGACGCCTGCAGGTTTGATGGTGAAACTTCCGCGCGGCACATCGGCGGCTGCGGGCGCGGTGACGCGGCGCTTTTTACAGGCGGCGGGGCATCACGTGGGCACGTTTGTCGTGTTGGCGGTCACGCCGACGGCCACCGGCCTTACCCTGGTTGGATCGGTTGTCGACATCGAAAGTGCCAAGGTGCTGCGCCGTGCGCAGATTTTGCTTCGTCGCGACAATCGCCAGCGCGCCCGCCAGTTGGCCGCGTATCTGGCAAGTGGTGCAAGCGGCCAAGGCGTAGAACGCGTAGATTCCGAAACTACGGTCGGCCGAGCTGCTGAACCGGAAGCACCGGCGCCCAAGGAGGCGGAATTCGCACCGGTGGCCGTGTCACCAGCGGCTAGTGTCGCCCGCATTGCCCTCGATTCGGACGCTGAATTTCCCGATCGAGTTGGCGCTGCACCTGCCATTGTGGGGCGATCGGAACAGCGGGTTCGGCGATCGGGTTACGCCTGGTGGGCTGCGGGGACAGGGGTGTTAGCCGTGGGGGCCGTGGTAACCGGCCTATATCTGGTGCAGCTCGACGGCTCACCATCGTGCAACGGCGGCATTGCGCAATGCCCGAACTTGCACGCCACCGCGCCCGCTGGATACGCCGTGTTGGCCGGAGGTAGTGCGCTGGCGGTCGCTAGCGGGGTTTTTACCTATGCATGGTGGTCGTCCGGTTCTCGGACCAAGGTGATCGCAATGATGCCGTTCGGCGATGGCGTCATGGCAACTTGGGGCGGACGGTTTTAGTCGCCATAATTTTCGCGGCACGGCTTAGGTCGCGTCCCATCTTGTTTGCGACGCTTACGTAGCTCAGGTGTGTTGAATTCGCTGTGTTGGTGAGGAGGGGTCGGCTAGTTGCTCAACCCTCACATCAGATTGCACGGCGGCGTCACGCATGAACCTGTGGCATTGCATCGCTCGATGCTACGGCTTGCGCAGCAAGGCACGCGCTTGCGGCACGTCGGTGCGCGTCAACAGGTGCAGGCTCGAAGGCTTGAGCGCAAACGCGGCTCGCACCTCACCGCGCTGGACCACGAGATTTTCAGCAGCGATCACCGCGATGCCACCGTCGTTGAGCAAGCTGAGTACACGCTGGCCTTGGCGGAGGCGACGGTTTGCTCGCCAAGCACCGCCAAGCAAGAACATGGTGGCTACGCCAGCGCCAAACCCGCCGACGCTGGATTGGAGAATTGCGCTCAGGCCCGTAACCACGCTCGCAACGAGCAGCGCGGCCCGCATGCGCGCTTGCGTTTGCAGCAACGGCGCCAGCGTGTTCTCGGCGACCAACGTAGACACTCGATGGCGGTCACTGGTCCGCAGCAACGCGGTCAGCGGCGCGGCGGTAAACACACGACCGGCCAACGCGCGCATCGTTGGTCGGCGCAGCGTGACTTGGTGGTGCGTTGCGCCACTACCGACGACCAACGACGAACCTTCGAGGGTGAGCGACTCCCCGGTGTCGACCTGTTTGCGGATCTGCGTTAGGTCGCGAATGTTGCGATGGGTCAGGCCCCATCGATCAATCGCAAGGTACAGAAAGGTCAACGGCACAGGCACGAGTGGCCACTGCCACCTGGCGCTGACCATTGTAATAATTAAGGCCAGTGTCAGTTGCAACGCGGCCAAGGCTCGATGATTTCGCAGGTCGTTTATGGTTTGCGCGAGCGCTAGTGTTGCAGTTGTGGGCGTAACCGTCACGGCGACTGATGCCAACGTAATGGCTTGGGTGGCGTCAGCCTCGGCTTCCGGTGTTGCGCTCATGCTAGTTACGATACTCAGCCAGCATCGGGCTGCTGCGCCTGGGTTTCCGCGGCGAGACCTCGCACCAGTGCAGGTGCGATCGCGAAGCGCGTGAGCAGTTCATTAAGTTTGCGTTGCGCGGCAGCGTTGTGGCGCTGCACGCGTTTGGCCACGATGATTTCATTTTTGGCCGAATGTTCCCATCCGACCAGTTCGGTCACGGTGACTTGGTACCCGTGCGCCTCAAGTGCTAACGCACGCACTACGTTGGTCAGGTGCGATCCGAATTCGCGGCGATGCAAGCCATGTTCGAACAGTGCGTAATCAGCGGCGTCGCGGTGCTTCACCGATTTGGCGGCGTCGAGCTGCCTCGCTACTTCGGCTTGGCAGCAAGGCACTACTGCGATGTAATCGGCGTTGCGGCGAATGCCGAGCAGCAGGGCGTCATCGGTGGCAGTGTCACAGGCATGCAAGGCAGCAACCAAATTGGGATGGGCAGGAACTTCAGCGTTGGCGATGCTGCCGTCGACAAAATGCATGCGCGCATGGCCAAACCGGGCCGCCCGCGCGGCACCTTGCGCGGTTAGCTCGGGTCTTGATTCTACCGCCCACAATTCGCCTTTTGCCGCGGGGCCCAAGACCATTTCGTACAACAGAAACCCGAGGTAGCTTTTTCCAGCGCCACAATCGACGATGCTGGGGTTCGGATAGCGCGCCAAAATGTCGTCGAGCGCCGGCCGCAACAAGCCGACTAAATGGCGAATCTGTTTGAGTTTGCGACGGGCGTCAGCGTTGAGTTGGCCGTCGCGAGTTAACAGATGCAAATCCGCAAGCAGCTCCAACGACATGCCTCGCGGGACATCGGGGTCAGTGCGGGCGTCAAAAGTCTTGGGTTTCACCGTCGCCGACTATAGCTGGCCGGTACCCAATACTGGTTCGCGGAGGCTGGCAAATTCGTGCAATGGACCGGTAAATCGGTTGGGCCGCTACCTGCGAAATATCGCCTGATGCTGCGCAGCGCGCGACCGAGCATTAGCCGGGCCGGCCGGTACACGAAGTTGAAAGAATATGCGATCGTCCGTTACGGCCACCGCAAGCAGCGGCGCATTTGAAGGAGTACTTGTGAGTCAATTTTCCGCTTGTCCGACTGTTAGTCTACTTGCCGGGGATGGCATTGGCCCCGAAATCGCAGAAGCCACGGTACGCGTTGTCGAAGCCGCCGGTGGTCGCGTGATCTGGGAGCCGGTGAGCGCAGGCATGAGCGCCGCGGCGCAACACGGTGATCCGTTGCCAGCCGCGACGGTAGAGTCGATTAAAAAGAATCAACTTGCACTTAAGGGGCCACTCGGCACGCCAAGCGGCACTGGCTTTCGTTCCGTCAATGTTGCGCTACGGCAACAATTTGATTTGTACGCCAACGTGCGCCCAACCGTCACGATCCCCGGCGTGCCGTCGCGCTATGACAATATCGACATTGTGGTGGTGCGAGAAAACACCGAAGATTTGTATGCCGGTATTGAGCATTACATCGATGCTCGACGGTCGGCGGCCGAATCCATTGCGATTATTACGCGTTTTGGATCTGAGCGCGTGATTGTCTATGCTTTTGAGTATGCTCGGCGGCATGGTCGTAAAAAAATCACGTTGGTCCACAAAGCCAACATTCTGAAACTGAGCAATGGTTTGTTCTTGGATACTGGGCGTGAAATAGCCAAACGCTATCCTGACATCGAGTTCAACGACATGATCGTTGATGCCACCGCGATGAAGTTGGTGGTCGCGCCCGAGCGCTTCGACATGATTGTCACCATGAATTTGTTTGGCGACATCTTGTCGGATCTCACGGCTGGGCTGATCGGTGGGCTCGGCGTGGCACCAGCGGCAAATCTGGGCGGTAATTTGTTTGGTCAAGGCGAGGGCGGTTCGTGTGCAATTTTCGAAGCCGTGCATGGCACGGCGCCGGACATTGCGGGCCAAGGTATTGCCAATCCCACCGGCTTGATGCTTTCGGCTGCGATGTTGCTTGATCACATCGAGCAACGCGAAGCAGGCGATCGCATGCGCGCCGCAATAAAAACTGCGCTCTTGCATGATGAGACCCGCACGCGGGATCTCGGCGGCAAGGCAGACACCAAGGGCTACACCGAAGGCGTGCTGCGCGCCATTGGCTAACGTAAGGCGTCGCTACGATACGGTCATTACTAACCAGCATCGCTTTGACCGGGCGTCAAAGCTGCTGGCGGCCCCGCGCCCCAGCGTTCGCTGGTGCGCTCCACGTGGGCCTCGATCAAACAAGGGACGTTCCCAATGCCGATCACGTAAGCGTAAACGATCGAAACCCTTACACTTTTCACCAGCGACTGAGCTCACTCCGTACTCCGACGACGAACCTCGGACCACCGCGCTCGACACCTGCGCAACGGGTTGCCTCGCTCCCCAGCGTCCGCTGGGTTCGCTCCATAATCACGCGCAC
>JAGPDK010000650.1 GCA_018057605.1 Kofleriaceae bacterium
GTTCGGATGTTGATCCCGCTGGTTTGGATGGGTTGGTGAAATCGGCGGCCACCCTCAGAGAGATGGGGGCCGAGCTGATGGAAAGCTCGGTAATTTACGGCGATACCGCCTACGAAGTGGTGAATGGTTTTGTCGGCGAGCCACTGCCGGCGTCGTGATCGCCATGGAGCTTGAGCCGATCTCGACAACCGTGGTGACGACGGTCGCGCGCGCTGCCTCGGTGCCGCCATCGATCGCGTTTTGGATCGCGGTGGCACTTTATGTTGCAGCCGCAGCCATGATGCTGGTGGTGTTGGGTGGCGGGCATAAACATGTTGGGTTGCGCCGCGCCGTGTTGGCGACGGTAGTTGTGGCATTCGTTGCGCATGGCTTTGACATTGGCTGGCGTGGCACGCAAGGCGTGCACCCGGCGTCGTCGGTCCGTGAGTCGTTGGGCTTTTTAGGATTCATTATTACCGGAGGGTATTTGTTGGCGTCGTTGCGGTATCGGCTGACGCTTGGCGGCGCAGCGGTGATGCCGATTTCCTTGGTATTGTTGCTGGTGGCGCGGCTGAGCCCGGTCGGTGCCGACCCCCATTCCAGCTCAGCCGGGTTGTCGACGCTGGGCCGCATTCATATTTCGCTTGCAACGTTGGGCATCGGCATTTTTGCCTTGGCCAGCGTGCTGTCGGCCATTTACCTCGTCGAAGAAAAGAATTTCAAAAAGAAACGCTTCGATACGATGTCGTTTCATGAAGCGCCGCTCGAAGGCCTGGATCGCTTGGCCCACCGTTTGGTGTGGGTCGGTTTTCCGATTTTCACGGTGGCCTTAGTCCTTGGCACAGTTTGGATCAGTCGGCTGGGCAGCGGTTGGGACCGCCCCGAATACGCGCTGTCGGTGGCCACCTGGGTCGCGTTTGCCGTGGTGTTGTTAATGCGCACGGCGTACGGCTGGCGTGGTCGACGCATTGCCAAACTGATGTTGTTTGGCTTTGCTGGCGCGTTGCTGGTGCTTGCAATCTATTTGCTGCGGAACGTGTTGTAACGTGGCCGGCTTTGGTGAAATTTTTGCAGTCGGCTTGTCGTGGCGCACCGCACCGGTGGCAATTCGCGAAAAATTGGCATTTCGCGACGAAGAACTCGCCGTCACGCTACGCGCCATCATCACGCATTTGCCAGTAGCCGAAGCCATGCTGATTTCAACTTGTAACCGAGTTGAAGTGTACGGCGTGGCGGCGCCCGGCCATTCGGCAAGTGCGACCGCGGAAGCGCTGCGCCACCATTTGGTCAACGAGCGGCGCGCGCCGGTTGAAGCCAGCCACGCGATCTACGCGCATGCAGGGCCGATGGCGATGCAACATATTTTTCGGGTGGCGGCGGCGCTCGATTCGCTGGTCGTCGGTGAAGCGCAAATTCTCGGCCAACTCAAAGCTGCCTATGCAGTAGCGTCGAGCGAGGGCACGGCTGGGCCGCTGTTGACGCGCTGTATTGAGCGGGCTTTTGCCGCAGCTAAACGGGTGCGCACTGAAACCGCGATTGCCCGTGGTGCGGCCAACGTTTCGTCGGTGGCAGTGGAGCTAGCTGGGCGGGTGTTCGGTGATTTGACGGGCAAATCTATTTTGGTGGTGGGCGCTGGCAAGATGTCACGCTTGGCGGCCAAACATTTAGCGTCGGCCGGTGCGCATCGGCTGGTGGTGACCAATCGATCGATCGCTAAAGCTGAGGCGTTGGCGGCGGATATCGGCGGCATCGCTCGGCCATGGGACGATTTATCCGAGTTGTTGGTCGAGGCCGATGTGGTGATTTCGTCGACGGGCGCAAGCGAACCAGTGCTGACGCACAAACTGTTTAAGCAGATTACCAAAAAACGCAAATGGCGGCCGTTGATGATTATCGACATCGCGGTGCCACGCGACGCTGAACCAGCGATTGCCGATTACGACGGTGTGTATTTGTTCGATATTGACGATTTGCAAAAAGTCGTTGAAACCAATTTGTCGGAACGCGCCAAAGCGTCGGACGACGCGGTGCGCATCGTCCACGCCGAGACCGCCGCGTTTGAGCAATGGTTAGCCGGGCAACATGTGGTGCCGACGATTCGGGCGCTGCGCGAACACGTGACCAACATTGCGCAAGCGGAGACGGCGAAGCTGATCGAGCAACTTGAAAAGCGCGAACATACCGCCGCCGAACGGGCTGAAGCGATTTCGCGGCTGGGGCAACTGATCGCGAATAAATTACTGCATGGTCCAACGACATCGCTCAAGCAGGCGTCGGCGGACGTTGCGCGCAGTCGAGCAGAATCGATCAGTGCAGTGTTTGGTTTGGTGACGAGCGATGAGCCCGGGCGTAGTGACGGCGGGGAGTCGGAGCTTGCGGTTGGCTCGGCGGTGGCGCGACCAGCAGCGCGCGCGTAGTTTAGAAGGTAGGGGACTTGCGGGGGGGGCGGAGGTGAGTGGTGAGCTGACCGCAAGTTGGTTCAAGCGTAGATGAGTAAACGCACCGAAAATCTGGTGATGCTGCGTTGAGTTGGTGGTGGCATGATGCCAGCGGCGAGGCACCTACCCACGGCGATGACAGGTTGACCGTTCCCTCGCGACGCTCGCGCCACCCGAGCCAGAAGATTTGCGCTCGTCGCGAAGGCCCGGAATGAACCACTTGGGGTGCTTCGAACCGGGCACTCGCGACGCTCCCTCACAGTCACCTGCCATCTTGTGGGTGGCCGGTGCCCGCCGCTTCCGTGCCCCGCCCCCATACTC
>JAGPDK010000651.1 GCA_018057605.1 Kofleriaceae bacterium
CGTGGATGGGCCAGCGTAACGGTGCTGCGCGTGCTCGAATTATTGTGCGCGCGAATTTTGTCTGCAAGTCTGCAAGTCTGCAAGTCTGCATGATGCGAAGGCGCAAAATGGCCATTCGTCGTCGAGGTGGATGCTTTTTGAGTGCTTGAACTGGATCGGTTTGTGAGCTAAAGCATGTCAGTTTTTTGATTGGAGTTGCTGGCATGGCATTGATTGACAAAGACAAGCTCGATGGGGTTCGCGCCAAAGGTTTCGGTTTGCTCGGGCGGTTAGGTATCGTGGGCGGCACGCTAGCTAAGGTCAACGACGCGCTCGGGCGACCGCTGGCGCCCCAGGAAGAGTTGGCCGACCGCCGTGCCTTTGAAACCGGTCAACCGAGCAGGGCGGTCCCTGCGGCAGCAAAGCCGGCAGCAGCAAACGTCGTGGCGGCGCCCGTGATTGTTTATTACATGGACAAGCAGAAGCGCGACGTGACGCCGATCGAGCAAATCCTTGGTGAGCAGCGGATTGAGTATAAACTGCTCAACATCGAAGGCGACCCGGCGGCACAATATGCGGCGCGCCGAGACTCCAAAGGATTTCGGTTGCCGGTGGTATTTATTGCCGGTGAAGCCCTAGGTGGCAAGATTGAACTTCTTAACGCTTTAGCATCCGGCCACCTCAAGCGCTTGCTCTACGGCGCATAACAATTGAACTTGCGCTTGTCGCGGGCTCGGATTACCAAGGCACATCATGAATCAGTCATCGGCAACAACCATCGCCAAGCGGGCTACCGAAAAATTACTTTTTGCGCTCAATCGCGCCGACGAAATCGGCGGCGAAGTGCGTGATTTTTTGCAGGAACGAGTGGCTACCGATCAACGCTACGTTGCGGTTCGCAAGCGTGTCGCTAAAATCTTGGGCAAGAGTTTTGTTTCCAAGACCGAAGTGTCAGGCCACGCGGCTTCGGCCGAAGCCAAGCGGGCGTCAGTGGCGGCGCCAACTCCTGTGAAGGTCGCCGCGGGTGCCGAAGTCTTGGGTAATCCCAATATCAAAGCGCAGATCTACGGTAAGAAAAGCTGTCCGTGGACCGGACGAGCCATCACCTTGCTGGAAAAACACAAGGTCGACTTTGACTACATCAATCTTGAAGACTACGAAAACGAAAAATTTATTGTCCGACTTTCATCAGACACCAAACAGACCACTGTGCCGTACGTGTTCTTGCGTGGAAAGTTTATCGGCGGCTTTAATGCACTTTCAGAAATCGAACGGCTGGGCCAACTTGAAGTTGCAATGATGTCGGCCGAAGAACTGAAAAGCGCACCGGCGCACATGCGCGCAGTCGAGATCGCAGCGCGCCCAAACACCGATGAAGTCGTGCCCGCCGAACTCGACGTTGCCGAATCCGCTGAGTAGCGTTCCCATGATCGCCGTCGCGTAGTGCTGGCCGGCCGGCACCCAAAAGCGTGCGGCGTGCTTCATGGTTGCTAGCCGCACCAACGGTGCTGGGTTTAGCGAAGGCTGCCACTGGCCCCATGACCGGGGGCACCGCAATCGTTGGGACATTTGTTTGCGTTGGCGTTCGCCGTGTTATGAATGGCGCGAATCGCTGTTTTATTGGCGTGCGAACATTGCCAGTTCAGCGTAAGCCGTACTGAGGTACGTGAGATTCACATTGGCCGCCGCATCTTCAAGGCGCCGGCCGACAATGCCAAGATTGGGATAGCCCAACGTGGCCGCGGTGCCTGCGAGTTGATGACCAATTCGTTTGATTTGATTGAAGTCGCCGCTCTGTAGCCAAGTGTCAAACATGCTCAGGTCCTGTTGGTAGCGTTGCCAGAAGATCGCGCGCAGCTCTTCTAATTCGACTTCGTCGAGAGGGTTTGGCGTGCCGACCATTTCGATCAGCGCCGCAAGCGCGGCGTTGCGAACCGGCTGTCGTAGCCAAATCGCGTCGCTTGGATACGCGTGGCAGCCTGGTTCGCCAAAGATCGCGAGTAAACAATCAGGGTGCTGCGTGCGAATATCAAACAGGGCGTGTCCACTATTCGCGTTTGCAATGCAAAGAGCGATTTTGGAGGCCGTCGGCCACGCATACTCCACTGCGAGATCAAAATCTTTGCAATCGGATGCGATATTCTCAGCCGTCGCAGAATCGATGCCAAGCAACAATACGGTGGTTATCGCCATGACGCCACCTCGCAAATCTCAGCGCGCAGGATGCCGCCGACTTGGTCGAGTAAGGAATGAATGCAAACAACACCAGCTGGACCGCCGGCACCTTGGCTGAGCACGTTGGGTAATGTCATGCATGATCTCATTGCATATTCGACGCCAACGCCTGGACGGTGCATTGTGGGAAATGCAAACAGTTGCAACCTTGCGTTGTCCCGAATCGAGACAATGGTGTCCCGGATGCAAGCCTGTCCGTGGCCATGCGTGTCTAACCGGAACAGCGCAGCAGTTGCGTCAGGCCCGCGTCACGGCTGCGGACTAGCGGGCAGGGCAAGGCACCTTGCCGTCATCCGTGACGACCGCGCCGGACGTTGTACGTAGCTGCCGCTGCCCACGCGTTGCCGGCATTCACGATGCAATGCGGTTTGCGCGGGAATCTACAGTGCGGAATGGATGAATAGGCGCAGCTGCGTGCACTAGGTGATGCCATAACGGGCGCGCCGCCCATTCACGTTGCCCGCGATGCCGCCGGTGCCTGGCGCTTAGGACTTGTACATGAATTACTGACCCAATATTTGG
>JAGPDK010000190.1 GCA_018057605.1 Kofleriaceae bacterium
CACGTGGCCTTGGTGCCAACGAACGCTAGATCGATATCGATTTGGATTCTCAAATTCTGGTTGGTTTTGAAGGCACCCAAGCGGTGTATGCCACCTTAGTGTCGTCGGGCGGGCGCGAAACGCCGACCGAGCCTGGCGTGTACCGCATGTGGAAAAAAGTTTCGGAAACCGACATGAACGGCCTCAATGGTGAAGATCCATATTCGGTAGCAACGGTGCCGTGGACGCAATTTTTCAGTCCGGAGCAAGGCTTAGCCATTCACACCGCCTACTGGCACAACGATTTCGGCACGGTGCGCAGCCACGGCTGCATCAACGTCGCGCCCCAAGATGCACGATGGCTGTATTTCTGGAGCGATCCACAAACTCCGCCCGGCTGGTCGATGTCGGCCGGTGTGCTTGAACAACCGGGCTCGATTGTTCGCGTTCGCTCAGCCAAAGTGCCGGACCCACCCGAGCGCGGCTACGCCATCAAAGTGCTCGAAGCTCGAACCATGGCAACCGCTAGCGGACGCTGATTTTACCAGCGACGTTGTCGCCCACGGCTTTCGCGCTTTTCAGGTTTCCGAAGCGCGCAAATGTCGCAACGCGGTAGCCACCGAAACACCGTTGGCTTCTACATACACATCGTCGTCATTGCGCGATACCGACCAGGTGTTATTACGATCAAGCGTTGCCGCCAGCTCGTCGAGAAACCCTGGCTCAAAAAACACCGCATCAATCTCAGCTGCGCGAAACACTTTTTCGTCGCGCAATTGATCGACCAACTCTTGCAGCCGATGTGAGCCATACACTGCAACCCGCGCGGCCTGCTTGGTAGCTTTGTGCATCCGCTCAGTCGATGGCAAGCCGACATCGATCCAGCCTGTGAGCTTGCCCGTCAAATCACGCAGTGCCAGCGCAGGGTTGTCACCGTCGGAAACCCCGGCCGAAAATTGCAAGCCATCATCATGTTCAAGCGCGCGCGCCAGCATGCGCAGCGTCAAACTGCGTAACGTTTCTGACGGATGTTGCGCAATTCGCACCTCGACATCAGCGTACACATTACGCGTCACGTCGGAAATATTGAGCGCAAACTTGCGCAATAATTCGGCCATTACGAAGCCGTCACAACTGGCAACTTCTTCGGTTGAGCAGCCAGCACGGCGGCCTCAGCAGCGTCCAGTTCAGCGATGAGCTCTTGGCCAAAAATCGCTTCAAGGCTCGATCGCTGCACTCGATACAAGCTCGGTGCGCTGTCATCAAATGCGCACGAATAATCAATATAGTCTTCGGCGATTACAATGCTGTCGTCGTCGTACGTGACCGGAAACAAGCGACAAATGTGCGGTTTGGTGCCATGGAAGTCCCAGCCATTTTCCAGCGAAGCGCGATGAACGGCACAACCTCGACCATCGTGTTGCAAAAATACGCAGCCACCTTCAAACACCGCGGTGCGCACTGATTTGCCCGACGGAAAATCCGGCATGTCTTCTTGCTCGGTGGTGAACCACGCTGCGGCTGCTGCCGCCGGCTTCATGATTTTTTTAAGTTCATCGGCGCGCGCCAAGACTTTTTCACGTTCGAACAAATCAACATCAGCGCCGTATTGGCAGCAAGCATCGAGGCGTTCGATATTTTTGCCATCGAGTACCTCGCGACAGGCGTGGCTCATGCAATCGGCCACAAGCTTTTTGGTAAACATCGCAGCTTCAACTTGAATGAAGCGTGAGTGTTTGATCGGATAATACATCGCGCGCAGCCTAAGCGAGGCATGCGGCTAAGCGCAAGCGCAAGGTTTAGGCTTGTTCAAGCAAATCTAACAACAACTCGTCGAGCGCAAACCGCTCGGACGCGCCAGCGTTGATGGCTAACAGCGTTGCCGACAAGGTAGTTTGATCAAGCACGCAATCGGCGGCAATCGTGTCCGGCGCACGGTCGACAAAATTGCGATAACACGCGCTCACTACCGGCAACGAGCGCTCGTTGCGCATGCGCACCGGCACGCCATGCGATCGGCATACGGTGGGCCGCCCAGCGTAGATCATGCATCGCCCGCCTTGGCTCAATGCAACGCAGCGCGTATCAGCTGCACCCGTCGCTACGTCAGCTTGGCGGCAGTCGATGTTGTGCGCCAACGCCGAGCGTTCTTCGTCGGTCATTGCCGCTACAACCATCGCAACCGCTTCGGCTTCGGCCAACGTGGCACTTAGCCCGTATTGGCAACAATCCGAACAACCGGTTTCGCACTGCATGGCGGCGGCCTCTCGGCCAACCACGCGCGCAAAAAAACCATCCAGTTTTTCGGTTAGCAGGCGATAGTGGGTTGCGCGGATTGCTCGCGACGACATCTCGGGATTAGATGCCATTCTGTGATGGATCTCAACGAAGTCTTGGTGTTTAGCAAAGTTGTCGAGACCAAGAGCTTCACGGCCGCCGCCCTGGTCCTAGGCGTGCCAAAATCGACGGTGAGCCGTAAACTTGCCCAGCTTGAAGAACGGCTCGGGGTGCGCTTGGTCCAGCGCACCACCCGCAAACTTTCGCTTACAGATGTTGGGCAGGCGTATTACGATCGCATTCGCACTGTAATCACTGACATCGCGACTGCCGAAAAAATTGTCAACGATATGCAAGCCACACCTCGCGGCTTGCTGCGAATTACCGCCGCCGTGGATTTTACCGAGCGGTGCTTGAGTACAATTGTCGGCGACTTCGCCACCAAACATCCCGATATTTGTGTCGAAATGAATGCCAGTGATGGGTTGGCCGATTTAGTTGAAGACGGCTACGACCTCGCGATCCGCTTTGGGCCGCTGGCCGAAAGTTCACTCACCGCCAAGCGTTTGTGCAACATGGAAATGTACCTGTGCGCTGCACCTGAGTATGTAGCCAAACACGGCACGCCCAGCAAAATTGCCGAACTAGAAGACCATCGGCGCATCTTATTTGCCCCGGTGGCCAAGGTCCAAAGTTGGACGCTCAGCCACGGCAAAGAGCGCTATGAATTTTCACGGCCGGCGCGGGTGATTAGCAATAATTTTGCCACCGTACGCGCGGCCTTGATCGCCGGTGCTGGCATCGGCGTATGCAGTGACTTTATGGTTGCCGACGACATTGCCCACGGTCGACTGGTCCGGGTGTTACCGAAGTGGGCTTCGCCGATTGGTTCGGTATATGCCGTGTACCCGTCACGACAAAACGTCGCGCCTAAACTAACTACGTTTTTGGCCCACGTCAGCGCTGCGTTGTCGCCCCCGCCGTGGCAACGCGCGCGATAGCTTGCGCGTCAGCTTGGGCCAACCACGCGTGACCGCTGCCATGCCGCATGGGCCAACAAAATCCAGCCGGCGATAAAACCGACACCGCCAATCGGCGTGATCGCACCAAGCCCTTTGACACCACTCATCGCAAGCGCATACAAGCTGCCTGAAAACACCACTGTACCGACGACAAAACCGACCCCAGCTCGCGCCGCTCGGTGCCAGCCGGCGGCCACTAACACGCCGACCAACACCAGGGCCAGAGCATGGATCAAATGATAGTGCGCAGCGGTTTCAAAGATTTCGAAGCTGCGCGGATCTAGCCGCGAGCGTAGTGCGTGAGCCCCAAACGCACCGGCCGCGATTGCCAGCGCTGCGCTTACTGCACCAATCATGATCCAACGTTCCGCTTTAGCCATGCGCTCAGCGTAGCACTTTCAGCCGCGCAGTTTGCGATCGTCACCGACGCGTAGCGTGAGCTTTTCTGCATCAAAATATTCGATCAGCGGAATTGAAAATTTTCGGCTGACCGCAGCCATCGCTTTCCAATGTGCGGGTGTGAGTTTGGGCTCCACGACAAAATGAGCACGCAGCCGGGTGCGTAATGCATCAAGCACCTCAGCCGCGACAAAATAGTCTGCTTTCACTTTCACCACCACGCGGCGTTTGACCAAGCCATGCAGCGCTGCGAGCACGCCAGGCTCGGCCATGCGGTGGGCAGCGGCAATTTCATTGGGCCGGGGTGCTTCTAGTCCCGCGGCGTTGAGCACGTTCATAACCGTGGTTTCAATGACCGAAAACGGCGCCCCCGCTGCGCTGGTCGCGGCCGCCACATTTTTGGCTGTGCTATCGACGAATAGTTCGATGCGCTCATCGGTAACACGGATGTTTGGCGAGGCCCGTAGCCGGTCGACAACGTAGGCCAAAGCTTCAGGCGAGGCATGCACAAACATCTTGCTCATCGCAGCGCGCGCCACATTGCCACTACGTTGCAACACCTCGACCATCGCCCCTTCCATGGCGGCTAGCGCTTTGACCGAAATCATGAGCGCCCCAAAGGATTGTGCGATGTGACTCGCAAGCAACTGTGCGATCAGCGCAGTGCGCGAACCATCATGCAACCCCAGCCGCTGGCCCAGCTCGGTGTTGGTAATACCGCGCAAGCCGGCCAGCTCCAGTTCAACGACGGCACGCTGCACGTCGAGCCAGGATTCACCCGTTGCTACCGTCGCCATCGCTACAGCCAGCCGCGTCAACGCTTCGCCATGCGCAACATTGCGTACCCGATAGCGCGGTGCAGCGATGCGCAGAATTTCGCCGCCACCGAGGGTCCGGCCATGGTTAGCGATGGTGCGCGAACCACGGATCACGAATCGATCGCCCGGCAACACCGCAAGAGGATGGCTTGCCTCAACGCGTAGCTGGGCAAGCCCCGTATGGCCAGGTGCTAGTTCGGGCACCCCAATCAATTGCAACTTGGCAGTTTGATACCCAGTGCCATGATGCAGGGTTACCGTCGACAAACTAGGCAAAGCATGTTTGGCTGCGCCGATGTGGGTCACCGCCACATCGACAATGTGCGAAGGCGACAGCGCCGCAACTGGGTACAACACGTCACCTCGATGCAATTGCTCCACAGCGACCGCGCTGCCAATACCCGTAACATTGATCGCAACGCGCGCGCCCTCGACGGCGCGCTCCACGGTGTCACCATGAATCTGCAATCCGCGCACTCGCAACCGCAGCCCCGTCGGGTTCACGATGAGTTCGTCGCCGACGGCGCAGCCCGCACCGTGCACCGTGCCGGTGACGACGGTGCCGATACCTTTTTTGGAAAATACCCGATCAATGGGCAAGCGAAATACCTGACCGCCAGCCCGCGCGGCCACCTGCGCCAATGCCGCTGCCAACGCCACGCGTAATTCCGGCAAGCCCACGCCAGTCTTGCTCGACACGCCGATCACTGGGGCCGTGATCTCGAGTGCACCGGCATACGGCGCCGCACTGAGTGCAGCTGCCACCTCGGCGCGAACTACCAACGCGCGCGCTGCGTCGACCAAGTCAATTTTGGTTAGCGCTACGACCCACTGCCGCACGCCCAGCAGCCGACAAATATCAATATGCTCACGAGTCTGCGGCTTGATGCCCTCGTCGGCGGCGACTACCAAACAGACGACATCAATGCCGCCAACTCCAGATACCATTGCGTGGACAAAGCGCTCATGTCCAGGCACATCAATAAATCCAACGCGTTGAGTCTGACGCACACCATCCGCGCTCGGCAAATCCACATATGCAAAACCGAGTTCGGTAGTGATGCCGCGTTGTTTTTCTACCGGCAAGCGATCAGTGTCGATGCCGGTCAGCGCCAACACCAACGAGGTTTTGCCATGATCAATATGCCCGGCGGTGCCGATGATCAAGCCGGCCGCAGCGCCATGCACGTTACGCGTCACGTAGGTCACGCTTCATGACCTTACCAGTCGGATTACGCGGAAGCTCGGCCAAGAACACCACGTGGCGTGGCCGTTTGTAGTCGGCTAAGCCATTGCGGCAATATTCCATCACTTCAACATCGGTGATCGCCGAGCCAGCGCGGCGCACGATGAACGCTTTGAGAGTTTCGCCCCATTCAAGATCAGGGACGCCGATTACCGCAGCTTCCAACACGCCCGGATGAGTATGCAAATGATCTTCGATTTCACGTGGATAAATATTCACACCGCCGGAAATAACCATGTCGTGTTTGCGTGATTCCAAATAGTAGTAGCCATCCTCGTCGACACGACCGAGATCGCCGACCGAATAGAACCCCTCACGCGACGCCGACTTGGTCGCGGCTTCATTGCGGTGATAACCTCCCATCAGGGTCGAGTTACTCGCGTACAGTTCGCCGATTGTGCCAACCGGCACGGCTTGACCAGTTTCGTCGAGCAAACGAATTGTGTTGCCTCGCATCGCTTTGCCGATCGTACCCGGGCGCGCCAAGTGATCATGCGGGCCCGCAAGGGTAACGAGGCCGGTTTCGGTTGAACCGTAAAAATTGAACAGCACCGGGCCCCACTGGGCCAGCACTTGCCGCGCGGTTTCCGTCGATAACGGCGCAGCCCCACTCATCACCCAACGCAAACTGCGTACACTGTACTTGGCTCGCACCTCAGGCGGCAACGCACACATTCGCACCAACATCGTGGGCACCATCATCGAACACGTGATCTTTTCTTCTTGAATGAGGCGCAACGCCGCCTCGGGTTCAAAATGATTCATCAACACGGTGGTGGCCCCGAGCGACATCATGATCGCAACAAACGCCGGTGCCGCGCTGTGATAGAGCGGACAAACCACCAAGTGCCGGTCATTGGCGTGCATGCCACATTGCAGCACCATATCGGCGACGGAATCGAAGCCGGTTTGGTTCCAACTGCGTTTGGCGCCTTTGGGTTTGCCGGTTGTTCCCGAGGTGTACACAATCACGCCACCGCCATCACCGCCACCCACGCGCGGTGGCAGGTCGGGAGATCCCGCCGCCAACGCACGATCCCAATCATCAACGTCGGGTCCGTAGTTACCGTCGCCGCCAACCGCGATGAGCGGATCGCGCGCGTTCGCAGCCGTGCGGGCATGGCGCATCACTGCGAGAAACGCCGCGTGCACCAACGTTGCGTGTGGCTCAGCATTTTGCAGAATGTAAGCAATCTCAGCGGCCTTGAGCCGGTAGCCAATTTGCACCGACGTGGCACCCAGCCGTGCCACCGCTTGTTGCACGATCAAATACTCCATGCCATTGGGCAACATAACCGCAACTTGATCGCCGCCTTTGATGCCACGCGCCACCAACGCATGACACAAGCGATTGATGGTCGCGTTAAGTTCACCCCAGGTTAAACGGCGCACACCTGATTTGTCGTATTCCACGACCGCTTCACGGTCCGGCTGCGTTGCGGCATGATAGAGCACGGCCCAATGTGGACCGAATTTAGTCGCGTTCGCGGCACGTGCAAATTGCACCAACGCGCGCGGCCGCAACCCACGAATAATACCTGTCCGACGCAACACGAGGGCCGCAACTTTTGCTTCGTCGGCCAGCCACCGCACCTTGTTGAGCATGTTGCACTTTACCGCGAACCCCGCAGCACAATCATTGCCAACGGAAGCAAAGATCAATTGTCTTGGGTCACGTCGTCGATATCTTCAGGCGCTTGCAGGCCAATCGCAAAATAGCTGGCCTCAAATACATTGTGCTGGCGATTGGCATCAATGATCCGCCATTGTTCACCCACGGAGCCATCCGGTAAAACTTCGAGCGAAGCAGCGTCGCCAAACTGCACTACAAACGCACCGGCAGCTTGCGTGGTCACGGCAGTAACCAACAATGGCGCGGCTTCGTGTTCGCGCAGCAACTGTTCGAGTTTTTCATCACACAGCGTGGCGTTAGGTTCGTTACAACAAAAATCTTCGGGAATCACTTCGGGATTGCTGCGCGGAATCAAGCGATCGCCCGACCCAACCACCACGCGATGGTCCGCGACAATGCGCCAGGCACATTGCAAATGCAGCGTCACGGCACCAGCATCGACGACAACTCCCGATCGAGTGGTACGAGTTTGCGGCGACCCAAAATGCAAGACGTGCAAGTTAAGCGAACGCACCGCCTTCCACATAGGCAACCCAACGAGCGTTGTTAGTGCTTTTTTCAGCGCCATGTTGCTTTACACCAAACGGAACAACGCGATTTGCAAATAGCGATCTTTGGGCTGTGCGGTGTTGGTAGGATAGTCCGGAGGTAAACCGCCCTGCTCCAATACCATCGCATGGCGCCCGGCCAACCGGATACCTTTTTGTGCCAAACGCAGCAGCGAACCTTCGCTGCCCAGACCGTGATTATTGGCGGCGAGCCACAACAGTCCGCCCGGTGGTATCACCGCACAAGCCTTGGCAATCATTTCAGGGTAGTCGCGATCGAGCGTCCACGGCGCACCACGTGCCGTAGAAAACGACGGCGGATCGATCATGACAAGATCATAACGCTCGCGGTCTTTTTCTGCGCGCGCCAAAAACCGCAACGCATCGCCAACTTCAAAGGCCCAACGTTTGTCTTTGAGATCGAGACCGGAACGCGCAAAGTTGCCACGAGCCCACGCCTGCACACCGTCGGAAGTATCGACGCTAGTCACGCTTGCCGCGCCGCCACGCGCTGCGGCAACGCTGAGCGCGCCAGTGTACGAAAACAGATTCAACACCCGACGTTCACCGACAAACCGCGACAAGCCGCGCCGCTGCTCACGCATATCGGTAAACAAACCAGCGTTGAGCCCACCAAGTGGGTGAATTTCAAAAGGCACGCCGAGTTCTTCGGCGACATAGCGATCAGGCGGTGTCGCGCCGACGACCTCTTGCTTGACATCGGCAGCGCCGCCACGAGCCCGCAGTTTAACCACCACACCGTCGAGCTTGGCAAAGCCCGCGCAAGCTTGCGCAACCTGTTTGCCCAACTCCCACAGCGCCGACGAATACACATACAACACACCAAAACGGCCTAGCGCATCACAGCTAAAACCCGGCAACAAATCACCAGCACCATGCAGCAAGCGATACGCGGCTTGGCTATCTTTGGCACCGTCGGCCAATCCAATTGCGCGCCGCAGCGCCATGGCTTTTTCAACCCGCCAGCCGATCAGCGCCCCGTCGATCTTGGTGAAGCCATCGTCGGGCCGAACCATGACGCGCAATTTCTGATTTTCCGGATCAACTATCGCTAAACCCAACTCGTCGCCGTTGCTATCTTCAAGTCGAACCACTTCACCTGAAGTCGGCGCAGGGTCGAGCGCAACCCGCCCAAGTTCGATATCGCAACCACCACCAAGCACGAATGACGTGGCGTCATTTGCTAACCGTATCGCGCGTTGGGCCATGCAGCGTTTTCGCTAATTGTTGCGCCGAGCGCAACGCCTAGCAGCCGGTTAATCCCGCCTGCATCAACGTCGCATCAGCACCATCTCAGAAAGGAATTATCACACCCACTTTATATTGCGTATTCTGCTGTTGGCCATCGTATTGATAAGAGCCGGCACCATATCGTTTGTCGAGCATGCCACCACCGCCATTGCTCGAAATGCCCGCGTAAATACTGAACAGCGCCTTTTTCTTGTGCTCGGAGATATCGGAAATCCCGTCAATACGACTCTTAAAGACATCGAGCTGCAACCGACCTTCGAGTTGA
>JAGPDK010000191.1 GCA_018057605.1 Kofleriaceae bacterium
CGCCATGCCTCGTTGGTGCGCGGCCTCAACCTCGGCCCACCACGGTGGTAGCACGGCATCGTCTACAGACGGTTGAGGCATCAACGGACCGATGAAGCGAATTTGTGCAGCCAGATCAGCACGCGGGTATTCAAACGCTGGCACCGTTGGTTGTAGGTACAAGTACGGTGACAAAATTTCAAAATAGCTACGGCGCGACGGCAAACCGGCCGATTGGCGGCCGCGTTGATACGCTTGGTTGACCGTCCGAAACATGCAACGGAACACCAACCAATTCAAAAATCGATTGCGCCAGCGCCCTATCCTCGACGACGACGGCCGCCAGCCGGGGCCAAATGGCGCAGTATCCATGCTCGGTACCACCAGCGCGCTGATGCCTAGTGTTGCCCACGGCAGCCGTTGGGTTTCGGACACTAGCGCGGCACCTAGATGCGCTGAATCGGCAAGCACCACATCAGGCGCGTGTCGCTGCACCAGTGCTTCGAGATCACGCAACTGCGTTGCCATGGGTAAGATGAACATGTGAATCAACTGCGCTTTGACTCGTGCGAGCCCGCGCCGGTTTTGCAGTGCAGGCAATGCCGCCTCGATCTGCGCATCGTCCCAATCGAGCGTAGGATGCATCGCAGCAAACGTCGCGCCGGTTTTTTCGATCGCCGGGCGAAATTTACTGGCGCCGTACCAAACTACCTCGTGGCCCCTCGCCACCAGCGCGCGCACCACCAACAGCATGGGCTGCACGTGTCCGGTCAACGGCACCGTTGCGACTACAATCTTGGCCACAGCATCCGAATCCTAGCATCACGCCCAATGTTTTGGACGCGATGCACGCTGCATCGGCCACCGCGTTCATCAACCCATGAATCTCGACCAGTTTCGACTACGCCGGCCGACCAGCCGGCAGGTGGGTGTGAGCGATAGCGTAAGTCCTAATCTTGCGCTTCAAGGTATTGCGGTCGATGCCGAGTAGCCCGGCGGCGCGCGCGAGATTGTGCTCGGCCTTGAATAATGCAGCCGCAATGGTGGTGCGCTCGGCGTCGGCGACGGCTACTGCCAACTCGCGAACCTCGACGGTGCGCGCCGACTGGACAGCGGCGGCAGGTCCTGCGCCCAACAGTTTCGGATCAAGATCTTCAGGGCGAACCCAACGATCGCAGAACACGTGCCAGCGCAACACTTCGGCCCGCAGTTCACGCACATTACCAGGCCAATCATAGGCGACAAGAATGCGCCAGGCTTCGCGGGTGATGCGCAGACTGCTGCCGACTTCAGCGAGAAAGTGCGAGACCAGTGCGTCGAGATCGGCAACTCGCTCACGCAGAGGCGGCACAACGAGCGTGGCACCTTGCAAGCGATAATAGAGGTCTTCACGAAAGCTGCCAGCCCGCACCATCGCTTGCAGATCTCGATGAGTGGCCGCAACGATGCGAACGTCGACGCGAATGGTGCTTTCAGATCCCAAGCGTCGCAGCGTGCCGTCTTGCAACACCCGCAATAAACTGACTTGAACGCGCGGACTCAACTCACCGATCTCGTCGAGGAACAACGTGCCACCATGCGCCATTTCAAACAGCCCGCGTTTGGCTTGCATGGCGCCGGTGAACGCACCTTTATCATGACCAAACAGCTCACTCGACAACAAGCTTTCGCTTAGTGCGCCGCAATTTTCGGTGATCATCGGCCCGTCGGCTCGTCGACTGTTGGCATGAACCGCACGCGCCACTAATTCTTTACCGGTGCCGGTTGCGCCGGAAATCAACACCGGCAAATCGGTTGGCGCCACCCGTGCGACGCGAGTTGCCAACGCACGCATCGGCTCGCTGTCGCCGATGAGGTGACTGTTCAAAATCCGAGCATGGGCACGCAACCGCACAACTTCATCGCGCAACGCTCGAATTTCAGGAAAGCCATCGATCTCAAGTTTGACTTCACGAATCGCACGCGGGTGCACCGACGGTACGAAGGCCGCCGGGATGACCTGCAACATGCGCGCATCCAGTAAGCCAGCTTTGACTAGGATCAACCACAAGGATTGCATTTGGGGTGTGCCGGCCGACAACAGGATTTCCAGATTCGCGACCGCGGTTAGTCGCTGCACGATCGGTTCAAGCACACGAAAAAGTTCGGCGTGATCGGATGGATCACGCAAGGTAAGGATCTGCAATTGCACCTCAGGCCCGTGGGCGCGCAGTTCCGTCACCAACGGCTGCGCTGGCTGTTCACCTGCTGCAGTTGCTAGCACTATCACCCGCTCATACGCATCACGTGATTCCGGCTGTTCGATCAAGCGCATCACCGGGCCACGATCATTGCGTGGGCGTGCGCTGTGATGGCCAGGCGTTGGGCCAACAACCCCGCGATCAGACCACGTCACCAAGGTTTTGCGCATGGTGCATGATGTATCAATTCGTACTTTGACGCACCAATTAAATGGTGCAACATACACCTAATACAGCAACGAAGCCACGTGTTTTCAGCAAGTTAAGAATGGCCCATTTCATGCTCTTAGCCTCCTGCATGAACACGTCACGCATTATCGCAACACCGCAGGTTTGGCTCGAAGGCGAAGCTGTTAGGCAACTCGAACAAACTGCACAACTAGCCGATTGTGTCGCTGCAGTCGGCATGCCGGACCTGCATCCAGGCCCGACCTATCCCATCGGCGCGGCGTTCGGATTTTCACAAACCATTCATCCACGTTTAGTCGGCAGCGATGCCGGCTGTGGAGCGTTGGTGGTGGTCCTGGATAAGGTGAAATTTTCTGCCAACGTCGAGCGGCGCTTAGAACAACAATTTAACGGTGCGCCGCCCTCCGTGGCCGGACACGAGCATGCACCCGAACAGCTGGTGCATGCGGTGTGGCACCATGGCGTCAAAGGCCTACTTCAATTTGACGTGCCTGCCACCGTCGCGGCCTTGGTCAATCTGATCACTGACGCCGGTGACGTGTCGCCATCGGTGCCGCCGCAGCTTTGCCCGTACGTTGGGTTTGCCAATGCGCTCGGCACCGTGGGTGGTGGCAATCATTTTGCTGAGATCGGTAGAGTTTGTGATGTGTTTGATCGACCCGCAGCCGAGCGCATGCGGCTGAACAAAGACCAACTGGTTTTATTATGTCATTCGGGCTCACGCGGGCTGGGCAAAGCCGTCGCTGATACCTGGAGCCAAGAGGTGCTGCACCAAAACAATGCGGCCGGCTATTTAGCCGACCTCGCAGGTGCGGTTCGCTTTGCGCAAGCGAATCGAATTTTTTTGGCGTGGCGTTTGCTCGAAGCATTGGGAGTGCACCGAACTAGCAGTATTGGTTTTGCGTTTGATGTTGTGCACAACTATGTCAATCGCGAACTGGTGGCAACCACACCGATGTGGGTGCACCGCAAAGGCTGTGCGCCGGCGCATCAAGGTCAATCGACCGTGGTGCTGGGCAGTCGCGGCACCCGCTCGTGGATCATGACCGGCACTGGCAATCCCGACGGTTTGTCGTCGGTGGCGCATGGCGCCGGGCGCAAAATGATGCGGTCGTTAGCGCGGGCGAATTTGCGAGCGCGTTATCACCGAGACCAACTGATCAAAACCCGCTGCGGCAGCAAAGTAATTTGCGACGACAGCAATTTGCTCTACGAAGAGCACCCTGACGCATACAAGCCGATTGAACCAGTCATCGACAGTCTTGAACAGGCTGGGCTGGCGACCAAAGTCGCCGCTGTCATGCCGCTGCTCACGGTGAAAAAATGACGCAATGGATCGTACAAGTAAGCGCTGGCGTTGGTCCACAAGAAGTCCGCGCCTTTGTGGCGTTGCTCAGTGGGCAATTGCTTAGGCTTTGCGAGCTTGGTGGCCTGGTGATTCGGGCCGTGACATCGCATGGCGATGAAGCCGCGCCTCGCTCGGTTGCGATTGTGGTTGAAGGTAGCGCACCGTCGGTGCTAGCCGAGCACGTGGGCACGCATGTGTTGATCGCACGCAGCGAACAGCGCGAACGACGCGGACGCAAGCGCTGGTTTGCAGGCGTCAGTTTGCATGCCTTGAACACCACATCGCCGCAACAACTACAGATCGATCCCAAGGATATCGAAATTACAACGGCACGCGCCGGGGGCCCGGGTGGACAACATGTGAACACCACCGATTCTGCGGTGCGGGTGTGGCACAAACCAACCGGCATACGGATTCGCGTCACCAGTGAACGTTCGCAACATCAAAATCGCAGTCGAGCGCTGGCGCACCTCGCGATGGTGCTTGCGCAACGGACGCAAGCGCTGGCGCAACAGCAAGCCGGCGATCGCCGCCGCGCGCACTATCACTTTGAACGCGGCCGCGCGGTGCAACAGTGGCTCGTCGACGCGCAAACTGGCGAATTGTTGACAATGCGGCGCGCGCTGCGCTGAAAGGTTGCACTGCGATTGCATGTTCGGTACGGCCATCACATTATCGTTGCCGCGCACATTGCGCATGTGTAGCCAAGGAAGCAGCGATGAGCGTTTCACCAGATAACCAAGCACAAGCCACGTTGTGGTCGGAGGCGGCCGGCCAAGCCTGGGTAGATTTTCAAGATCAAATGGATCGACAACTCGCCGTGGTGAGCGCGGCTGCCGTGGCGGCTCTGCAACCACAGCGCGATGAAGCGATTCTCGATGTTGGCTGCGGTTGCGGCGCAACTACGCTGGAACTAGCAGCAGCCGTTGGTGCAACCGGACGGGTGGTCGGCCTCGATATTAGTGTGCCGATGACCGCACTTGCATCCCGACGGATCGCCGAAGGCAACGTGCAGCATGCATCGGCGTTGGTTGGTGACGCGCAGGTGATGAATGGGGCTAATGTGGGCGGACCGTTCGACGCGGTATTCTCGCGTTTTGGCGTCATGTTTTTTGCCGACCCGGTGGCTGCGTTCAGAAATCTCGGCGCGCTCACCAAGCGTGGCGGACGTTTGGCGTTTGTCTGTTGGCAAGAAGCTCGCCTCAACCGAATTTTTGGCGATCTCGGGCGAGAGCTTGCAGCTATTTTCCCGAACCAGACGCCACCCGACCCGCACGCTCCTGGCCCGATGGCGTTTGCCGATGCGCAGCGGCTGCGTGCGATTTTGACCGACGCTGGCTGGTTGAATATTGAGATCACTAGTCACGTTGCACCGATGCAACTGTTCGGCACCACCGATTTTGACCTTGCGCTGCAAGCCAGCCTGCGCATCGGCAGTGCTGCCCGCGCGCTACAAACTGCGGATGAACTAACCGCTCACCGAATTCACGACGCTGCCCGGCGCGTCCTCGAAGCGCAGTGGACCGACAACGGTGCTATCGTCGATAGCGCGACCTGGATTGTCACGGCGCGCAATACAACAGCGTAGCGCACACGGTATACCACCAACCGTTCACCCCGACCGGGCACCTGACACCCGCGCCGGACCTCCGCTGTCCGCCACGCGACGGACGCAATAGCTCAAGGACCGCGCAACACCCAGGTCCAGCCGGCTGTCGGCGGGCCCAACGCATCCGGCCCCGGCGGGCGAGCCGCCATATAGAGATGACCTTCGTTGACGTTTACGAGCAGCACGACGTGGGGTGCCGGTTCGACCTGAGATTTCACAGTGTTAACATGCGCCCCGGGCCGCGACGTATCGGCCACCGGCTCGCCGGGCTGCGACGTAACCTGGGACCAGACGATGCGCTCTTCGTCTTTGACGCTCGCCAACAAATTAGCCTTTGCTTGCGCAGCTTCCGGCCCCTGACCAAGTTGCAGCAACACTGCCAGTGAGCCCTCGGGCGGCAGCATCGCGATCATCCGACGAACTACCTCCTGGACCAAAAGTTCGTTGCTCGAAAATGAATTCGCCATGGACGCTTCCTCGGCGCGAGCCGCCGCAGCGTGAGGGTTGGCGGTGCCACAAGATATCTGGCGTAGCGCCAGCAAACTAGCAACCGCGAGCAAAGTTACATTACGCGCGCTGTAATGCCGTAACTTCATTACGCTTTACCTTGCAGTGGGTCGATCTCGAAACAAGTCGCCCGGAAATTGCCAATGCGGGTCATGCCTAAACAGTAAGATATCCAAACCCATTAAGCAAAGCAGCGTGCAGCAGGTGCACTCCACTCACTCGACCAACGTGATTGCGTGGGTGACACCACCGCGCCGGTCGGTTCATACGCGACACGTGGCATACTTGCACCATGAACGTTTTCGCTACCCTTGCATGTGTGCTGCTCACGTCAGTGGCATGCACCTCCAGTCCTCCGAAATCGACCCTCATGCCTACACCTTCCAACGATGCCGTTTTCTCGCAGGTGCCGCTTTACAGCAACGGGCCACACGCTTGCGTGCCAGCCGACCCTGGCGGGCACTGGCACGGCGTATTGATCGCCGCACCCTCCGTGGTGATGCTACCGGCCAATGATGCAGCATTGGCCGCACCCATTTGTGTCCGCTATCTAATCGAAACCACGCGCTTGCTTGCAGGCACGCCAATGATGTTGCATGCCACAAACCGATCAACCGGTGCAACTTTTCAAGGCATCGTGGCCGACGAAGATTCGAATCCGCAAGTCCCTCCGCCCAACCAACGTCCTATCGATCCGGCCAGCGTTATAAATATGTCGAACGGCGCCGAGCTCACCCGCGATCTATTCCAGTTTGTAAAACTACCTCGCCAAGCCGCCCGGTATGAGGTGTATCTCGAATTCGGCGGATATCAATCAAACCGGGTAGTGTTCGAAGTCCGCGCGCGCTGAACCGCATGTTCACGCGTGTGACCCGTTGTGAAGATCAATCGCAACACCGCCGAAACATCCCCTGCGCTACGGTTGCGGTTCGCAAACTAACTTCGCTGGCCGCCACGCGGTGACCTGGTACCCGGTCACCTGACACCCGCGCCGTACCTGGTCAACATGTTCGTTTTGTTGCAGCGCATACCGGCTAGGCCCAAGTAGGCAGCGCTACCCCACTGCAAACGCGCAACTGCACGATCTCATCGACAATAGCAATCGCGTTCAAGCCTGCACCAAAAATCATCGCCAGTGCTGTCACGGTTGAACCGCTGAAAGTACGCAGAAGTGGCATCTGTTCCGGGCAGGAAACTGCTGCAAGCCAAGCACTCACGGTCGATCTGCCCGCGTCGTGGCAACCGTTCGTTGAACGATTGATGTTCGAAACCTTCGTCGATGGCGCGCTTTAGTATCCAACCCCCAGTGTTTGTGACCAAAACATTCCTCGGCGATCGTGGCGTGGGCCAAGCAAAGCCCTTATCTACCGAAAATGTAGTGGTGAGCAACACACTGCGGCGGGTGTCTCCAACGACGTCGTCCGCGTACAAATGCGGATCACTGCGCCCACGGTCAATCGTACTTTTCACGCTGAGTCCGAAATCCTCGAGGTGATTTTGGTCTGCCCAGCGCCAGCGCCGTTTTGATCGGTTAACCCGTCGGATCACTTAGCGCATGCCGATAGCATAGTGATGCCGATAGCAGCGAGCCGTGTTCAAACGCTGCGGTCGCCTGTTGTGATCGGGTTGCGTTATCGGGCAGCGGTGCTCTTGAGAACACCGCCCCTCGCATCATTTGCATGTAGCTTCCTGCAGCCGATTGTCATCGCCGCAACCAAGATGAGCGCCGCCCTCGGCATCGACCTGCGAGCCGTTGAACGGATGGATGACACCCATGAAACGCAACGACCCAAGCTGCACGGGCCTGTGCTCCGCGCTAGTTTTCATCGGCCCCAGGGGGACGAAATTCCAGATCTGGGTACACGACTTTGGTTAGATACAAACCGTGGGGCGGTGCCGAAATACCAAACAGGAACTTTTCTCTCGACCGCACGGTTTTTTCAAATAAGTCCTTTTCCAAGCGGCCGGCACCAACCAACACGAGCGAGCCAACGATCATGCGCACCATGCCGCGCAAAAACCGGTTTGAGGTAATAGTAAACCGCATGCAGGTATCACCGTCGGGGCGACCGACCCCAAACGGCATCGGCACTTCATCCCAGTGCGCTGCGCTGATGCGACAAATGTTGGTTTTAAAATCTTCGCTGACCCGGCACAGCGTCGAGAAATCGCTAAGGGTCGGAATCACCGTGGTCGCTTCCTTCACTTTTTCCCAGTCCATCTCTGGGTGGTACAGCTGACAAGCGTAGGTCCGTAGAAACGGATTCTTCTGCCGGTGCAGGTAGTACTCGTAGCTGCGGCTAGTTGCGCTGTACCGCGCATTGGCCTTTTCGCTTACCCGAAACACGCGAAAGATGGTGATGTCGTCGGGCAAAAACGAATTGAGGCGCAAGGCAAAGCGCTCGTTGAGAATTTTCTCGGTAGAAAAGTGCGCGTAGAAATCTGTGGCGTGCACACCCGCATCAGTTCGCCCACAGCCATCGGTGCTGACGTGCTCACTCAACGTGCGCGACAACGCCACGTTCAGTTTGCCCTGCACGGTTTCGCCGTTGGGTTGTTTTTGCCAACCGCAATAACGCGTACCGTCGTAAGCCAAGTGAATAAAGTAGCGCATTGTTTTTCTTCCAGCTGCCTGAGTCCGGCGCCACGCCATCCCACACGCCGCTGCTCCACGTACCACGACCGTCGACCGTCGACCGTGTTGCGGCGTTTCAATGCGTTTAAACGTAGAGTCAAATTTCGGCGATCCCGCTGCGGCCGCGGCGGCAACGCAGGGAACGTGCAACTACGGCCGGCGATGTTCAGGTAGCTAACACCAACGCCGCGGGCGCCGGGTGCGCGGATCAAATACGGCGGAACCTCATACACAGGTGGGATCGTCGCGGATCGTCGCGAGCCGCGGTGCCGCGACGCAAGAAGCGGTGCCCCATGTCTTCCATGAGTTTCTAAAACGTCCGGCTGGACAACCGTCCGAAGTAGAGCCGCCACGGGGGCGCTTGGCCGTGCTGCAATGACGTTTCGGCTGGCGCACCGTCCTTGCGGGCGCACTTGGTACCTGAAAGTTCCGGTTAGATAGGGCTCCAATGTGGGTTTGGTACCTGGGGATACCTTGGCCTTCACGTTTCGTCGCGCACGGGGCCGCTGCAGCCGGTTTCAAGTTGGCGCGGTGCTTGCTCTTAGTCAGCCTGCCGCCCATTGCGGTAGAGAGAAAAAACACTATGCGCATTTCTTCCGTATCATTCATTTCGTTGTTGGTTGTCGCCGCGGTTGGTTGTGACAAAAGTGCTGGATCGTCCTCGGTTGACCAATCCGCTGCTGAGTTAGCCGTAGATTCGTCCGAGAGCGGCCAAACCGAAGGTGCAGTGATGTCATCCTTGATGGAAGACATCGAAGTGCAAGCCGGGCTCGCACCCCCAACCGCGGAAGATGTTGCGCACCGAATCTTGCTTCGCGCCAAGGCGCGGTACCTGCCGGCAAGTTGCGTCGCGGTCACACGGAGTGGGGCCGAAGTCGACATTACGCTCAATGGTTGTACCGGGCCGCGCGGCTTGCGTTCCGTGACT
>JAGPDK010000652.1 GCA_018057605.1 Kofleriaceae bacterium
CACACCGCCGACTGTATCCTCCCGTCGGGCACTATGAGATAGGAATAAAAAACATCCCCCTTTCGCCATCCATCGAAACAATCCCAGGTCGAGATGCGACGCCATCAACGTGCCGTGTGACCTGTCAAAAACAAACCCCGGTCGGGATCTTCGTTCAGGGATCTTCAGTAAGGGAAAACAAACCCCGGTCGGGATCTATGGCGCTGTTAATAACGGCGTCGGTCACAGGTGAACCCTTGGTTTGTCGCACGCTGGCGTGACAGTACCGCGCTTGCTGCGCGAAATCGACTCACCGACGCAGTCGTTGCGGTCATTGCGCAAAGCACTGGCACGCAACGATTGAACCGTTCGTCATAGATCGCTATCGTGAGTGGGCCATGGCAGAACAACCAAAAAATCCACTGCACGGCATCACGCTGGCCACGATGATCGACGAATTACTCGCTGCGTATGGGTGGGACGGCCTGAGCGAGCGCATCAACATTCGCTGCTTTACTCACGATCCATCGGTGAAGTCGAGCTTAACGTTCTTGCGCCGCACGCCTTGGGCGCGCACCCAGGTTGAAACGTTGTATTTGTCACTGTTGAACAGCCGGCAACGTAATAATTAAGCGCGGGCAATTGTCGTTCGCGCGTCGACAGCAATTCTACGAGTGCAGTGCTTCCAACTGGGTCGCCAACCGCAGCATGATTTCAGCCTGTGGGCCAAAGCCAACGCGTTTGTACGCTGCCGCGGCGCGCCGAAACGCCACCGCAGCGTCTTGGGTTCGCCCAGATTTGCGTGCTGCCTCCGCCGCACGCTTGGGCCATAGCGGTTCGTCAGGTTCCAAGCGTTCAAGCTCAATGTAGGCTTGATACGCGCGCCAGCCATCACTGTTGACGAGGGCTTGTTCCCCAGTCGTGCGCAGTAGACGCTTTCGTTCTTTCATTCTTTCAGCGTAGGCACCAAACGCGGAGATCCAACGACGCAGTTTGTCGCACTTCGCCACCGACTACACGCAAGCGCAAAACCACGTGTGTGGGGCCGCGTGTCGATGCGCCGATTCCTTCAACTGGCGAAGATTTTCGGCGACGTTTTGCAACCCATGCGCTGCAATTTCACGGCAAGATGCCCGGTATGAAAGCTTCTGTGCTGCGTTTGAGTTCGGCTGTGTTGCTGGTGACCGCGGTGGCGTGTGGCAGTGACTCGGCTGCTACGGTTGATGCTCCACCTGAGGTTGATGCGGCCACGTGTACGCTAGCGGGTGCCAAAGTTGCTGGCACGCCCGAAACCAACCCATTATCGAATGCGCCGGCGAAATGCGGTGCGCCTGCCTATGTCTGGCGCAAAGATCCAGACCTTGGCGCAATCACCGAACGTGGCACCCGCTCAACGTACAGCGCTGCCCAACTCGCTGCACTCGCGACTGCGGGCAATGTGATGCTGCCGCGGGTACCGGTGCACGATGTGGCGTTGATGAATGTTGCGTATGCCACCCAAGATCGCGGCACCCGGACCACGAGTTCGGCAACAATTGCCTTCCCTACCAATCTTGCGGTCGGCACCAAGCCACCGTTGTTGTTGCTGCTGCATGGCACGTCGGGCTTTCGTCGGAGCTGTGGACCAACATCAGATTCAGAAACGCAATTGCTCGGCGCGGTGTTTGCAAGTCTCGGCTGGGTGGTGGTGATGCCAGATTATCTCGGCTTGGAAAGCATGGGCACTGATTACGCTGGCCCGCATCCTTACCTAGTTGGCCAAGCCACCGCGATTGCATCGCTTGACGCAGCGCGCGCGGCAACGCAACTGATGGTGACTGAAAATATATGCCCAATTCAAGAACTCGCGGTGTTTGGCGGTTCGCAAGGCGGCCATGCTGCGCTGTGGGTCGATCGATTGGCCCCGTACTATGCGCGCGAATTTGAGCTCATCGGAACGGTCGCCACGGTGCCGCCGTCGGATCTGATCGCCCATACCAATCGTGGCTTGCGCGCTTTGGTGCCGGCTTCGGCCAACACGTTGGCCACTTTTGTAACCCAAGCGGCATGGTACGGCCAAAGTTCAAAACTTGATCAGGTGCTCAAAGCCCCGTTTGTCACCACGGTGCCAGCAGCCCTCGAAAGTACCTGCGATCCCGGCGCCGCGGTTGAGCCGACGAGCCTCGCTGAGGTTTTTTCCGACGCGTTGTTAACGCACGTGGCCTCGGGGTCGCTTGCCACCTTCCCAGATTTTGGCTGCATGGTGCAGGAGAACTCGCTTGTGGACACCAGTGTTGCTCGGATCACGCCAGATTCGTTGTGGTACGGCGTGTTGTTCGTGCTGGGGCAAGACGACACGCTCGTCGATCCTGCAATCGAACGGGCATCGTATGACAAGCTGTGCGCGACCGGCATGCCGCTCAACTATCTTGAATGTGAAGGCGCAAGCCACACCCGCGCAACCGCCTGGTCGATTCCGTCGATTGTGCAATTTCTCGACGATCGTAAGGCCCACATGCCATTTACCAAAGCCTGCACCCGGCCGGCTGCGCAACGCTGTCCAGGCACGCCATAAAAAGGGCGGCGCAGCTTATAGGTTAGATCGCGGTGCGCCCTCCTGCGTTGTAGGCTGAGTGCGTATTGTTTTGCTTTGCTTGATGTTGTGCGCTGGTGTGAGCTCGGCGGCCGCTGAACACCACGCGCCCCGGCCGTTGCCCCGCTTTGAAATGGGGGTTTCGTTCATGGGCTTTGGGGCTGGCGTGGGGC
>JAGPDK010000192.1 GCA_018057605.1 Kofleriaceae bacterium
GCCCACGATTTCGCCAAAGCGCGATTGTTCAAGTTTTTCAGATAGGCGTTTATTATCGACGCGTAGCTCGTTGAGTAACAAGGCGTTGGCGACGATCAGCGACGCCTGCGCCGAGAAAACGGTGACGGCCCGCATGGTGTCCTGTTGGAACAATTCACGGATGGAGTCGTTGCCGACGTAGATCAGCCCGAGCAAGCGCCCACGATCGAGCAGCGGCACGCAAATGACGCTGGAAACCTTGAGTTGCATCACGCTTTTGGCGGAGGCAAATTCATCGTCCCGCATCGCGTCGGACACGATGACTGGTTTGTGGGACCGCACGACCTTCGCGATGATCGAATCGGACAGTTGCGAAACCGCATCGGCGATATTTTCGCGCCGAATGTTGCGGGCCACTTTGATGTCAAGGTCGTCGCCTTGAGCCAAAATCAAAAAGCCCTTATCAGCGCTGGTGATTTCGATAATGGCGTCCATGAGCGATTCCAACAATTCGTTGAGATCGCGTTGGTGCATCAGGCGTTCGGAAAATTCGTAGAGTTTCAAGTATGCATCAACGTCTGCAACGGTTGACGCCGCTTCATTTTCGACCGGGGGCGCTTCGTCGATCAACGCAAAGCGCATTTCGCAATTGCCAATCACCAAGCGGTCGTCGTGGGTCAGTTTATGCTTGCCACGTTTCTTGCCGTTGATCGTAACTTCGAGTTTTCGGCCGAGGGTTTGAATCGTGTACATCTGCCCGTCGAAAAGAATCGACGCATACGACTCAGCCACCAACGGGTCGGGCAGCACGATGTCGTTATCGCGACCTGACCCGATGGAGGTGATTTTTTTATACAGATGATAGACCGAGGGCGCATGCCCCGGACTTTGTAAGCGCAGCGACGGCATTAGAAGACTCCCCAAAGCGAAAGACCGCCACCACCGCCGTCAAGCACGGTAGGGCTAACGTGATATTCAAAGGTCGTCGTGCCAGGCGTGCTGGCGTTACGCTGGCCCGCCGACGGTGGCAACGGTGCTGGTGGTGCTGGGGGCATCAAGGTATCGTCGCTGGAGACCTGGACGCGGGGCTGATACTTCACCAACGAGTCGACTACGCCCCAGGCCATAAGCCCCAGAAAGGCCGCACCTGTGCCGATTTCAATTTGTTGCAAGCGCCGTGCAAAACTCGCATCCTCGGGTGGCACGCGACCGCCGTAGCCGTACTTACCAACCAGGTACAACCAGATGCCTAGCGAGGTGCCGCCGGTCGCGAGTTGGGTGCCAGCGAAAAAAATGCCTTTGCCAACTTGGCGATTTTGAAACTGGCCGGCTCCAAACGGCACGAAGTTTACGTAATACGAACGGACTTCGTACACGATGAGACTCTCGCGGTACTTGCGCAGCCGTTCGCGTTCCTCGGCTAACGCACGGGTTTCAGCGTCGCGGAGATTGCGCGCTGCCAGCGCGGCTTTGGTTTGGTCAAAGTGGCGGATGGTTTCGGTCGAAAACAATAACGGATCGAGGGTTCCGTCGCTGGACAAAAACAGCGCCTGTTCAAATTCGCGGGTCGCGGTTGCGCGGTCGCCGGTTTCAAAACTGCATGCGCCCAACAACGTATGGGCTTCGACCAAATCGTTGGTGTTGGCAAGTCGGGGTGTTGGGTACAATAAGAAATTCAACGTTGGCAACGCAGCGGCAAAATTACCGGCGCGAAAATGTTGCCGCGCGGCCACCAGCTCGTCGGCGGGCGCAGCGTGCACTGGAGGGCTCTTTAGCAAATAGCCAAACAACACCAGCAGCGTAGCGACAGCGTTTAGCGCAACGCGCATGAGACCTCACGGTTATCGGCCGGCCGCAACGTGACAACGTGCCGGTCAATGCCCTCGCCGACGAATTCGACGGTTACGCGGCGCGTGGTATTGGTTGTTTCACCAAATGGCACGATCCACGGCTGGCCTAACGTTGCCATCCGGTCATCGATGCGAACGCTCAAAGCCTTGCTGCATTTGGGGGTGAGCTGCGCCGGCAAAAATGCCAATGCGATCGGCACAATCGTATTGGCATCGGTCAGCGTAATAACCCGACTTTTGGCTTCGCAGCAGGCATCATTACGCACGGCGACGCGCACCGGCCCATCGGTAAGTGTGATTGCTTGGCGCCCGCCAACGGCAACCTTCCAGGGCCCATTGTCAACGCTGTATTCTGAGCTTGGCGGTGAAATGGATAGCGTTGCGATCAGCGCTACTGGTTGGGTGGGTGCCGCATCGAGTTCGCGACGCGCGTCCCGATTTGGCCGAACGATCGCATTCGTTGCCGCATCAACGCGGTCGAGCAACGGGCTGGGCGCAGCGTCGGGCGGGACGGCGGCGGTCACCGTCGCATCGAGGCCAGCCGGTATGTTTGATAGGTTGGGCGCATCCGCGAGGTGGCGTGGGTCCGTGTGCGCGGTGTTGACGCTGGCTGCGTCGACGTCGCTGGCTCCATCGGCCGAGGTTACCTGATGGTGTACAACGACGGTGCCTGCAACCGCCGCAGCGATACCCATCCCAGCGAGTACGACGTTGCGGGTGGTGCGGCGTCGGCGCAATTGCCGCAGCGCCATCAGCACTTCGTGGTTTGCGGGTTCGATTGCCAATACCCGATCAAATGCATCCAACGCGGCGGCTTGATTGCCGTGGGCAAGCAGGGTGTTACCGTGGCGAACAAGGTAGCCTGCTAACCGAGGCCGAAAGCTCAGGTCAAAAGCTATCGGATCGGCAAAATACGCCGCCAGTTCCGTCGTCGGATTTTCAATGCCGCTGTCGGTAATGTAGGCTGCGAGCGCGGTGCGGAAATCAGCCACGGTTTGAAACCGATCATTGGGATTCACCGCCATCGCGCGCAAGATGATGCGCCCGAGTTGGTTGCCGATGGCGGGATTGACGTGGCGCGGATCGGTGAACCGGCCTTCGACAATACGCTTGAGTACTTCATGAGCGTTTTTGCCGGAGAAGGGCAGTTGCCCCGTAGTTAACTGATACAGCACGGTGCCTAACGCAAAAATGTCGGTGCGATAATCAATTGGTTTGCCGTCGACGTGTTCCGGCGCCATATACGCTGGCGAGCCCAATAGCTGGCCCGTCACCGTGAGCCGCTCCAGGTCCACCATGTGGGAAATCCCAAAATCCATGAGCTTAATGGCCCCGTCGCGCCGAATCATCACGTTTTCGGGCTTGATGTCACGATGTAGAATCAACGCCTCATGGGCGTGCGCTAGCGCGGCAGCAATATCCATCACGATGAGTGCAGCGATTTCGGGAAATCCGAGCGGCTGCGCCGTGACGAATTGTTTGAGGGTTTGACCGTCGATGAACTCGGTGACGATGTAGCTGGCATCGGCGCGCGCATCGTGGGCGCCCGAATAATCGTAGATTTCAAGAATGTTGGGGTGCCGTAATTTGGCGACGGCGCGGGCTTCGCGGGCAAAGCGATCGCGGGCTTCTTGTGATTCAGCCAAGTGGCTATGTAATACTTTGATGGCAACGTCGCGACCCAGGCTCTGATCGAGCGCGCGGTACACCACCGACATGCCACCTTGGCCGACGCGACCGAGCAGCCGGTATTTTCCCAGCTCAGTCCCAACGTCAAATAGTGGTGCAGCGGAAGAAGTCATAACGAGTACGAACCCCGGCCATTATGTCATAGCACGTAACCTGAATCGCAACGCTTGCAAATGTTGGTCAATATGCTGATTTACATGAAAAATTAGCGCGTTAGCGATGGCTACGGGGAAGCCGTACTGACAGCCCTGTCGCGCTGCTGGAGGACCTGCGGCGCACACGCTGGCTGCCATGTAGTTGCGATCACCCACGCGCTTTCTAGTTGGTCGCAGCTTGACAGTTTTGGGTTGCCTGAAGTAATCAGTCCGCGACTGTTTCGTAACGATTCAGGTCACAGGCGTGTAGCTCAGCGGCAGAGCACTACCTTGACACGGTAGGGGTCCGCGGTTCAAACCCGCGCACGCCTACAAAAATCAAACCTCAGGGTTAGCCCTGCGGGGCAACGCCGCCGTGAAATTCGATAACGAGAACCGAGTGCGTGGGACTGCACTGCACTCCAATGTCTAATGTGCCATCGGGCCACGCGTTGCCGCAAAAATGCGTCGCAGCTACGGCCAAGTAACCGATCCGAATCTAGCCCAACCCCATTGGCGTAAGTCAGGGGACCTTGTTACAACCGGGCCAATTCGTAGGAGTTTGAGCGTAACCACATGAATCAAGAAACATTTGTCGTAGAGTTTGCACAATGAGCGGTCGCGGCGGACGCTTTGATCGTCGTCGGCCGGAGCAAGGGCTCCGCATTAACCATCGCATTCGGATTCCCGAAGTTCGCGTGATTGGTGCCGACAATGAAGCTGTAGGTATCGTTTCGACCCAAGAAGCGCTGCGTATGGCTGAAGAAAAAGGCCTCGACCTAGTTGAGATCTCACCGCGTGCATTTCCGCCGGTGTGTAAGATCATGGACTACGGCAAGTACAAGTACGAAGAAGCCAAAAAGAAGCAACAAGCTAAAAAACGTGCTTCGACGGTGGAAACCAAAGAAATTAAGTTCCGCCCCAAGACCGAAGAGCACGATCTTGCTTTCAAAGTGAAGCACATCCGCCGCTTCATGTTGGATGGCAACAAGGTCCGTTTGGTGGTGGTGTTTCGCGGTCGCGAAATTACCCATCCGCAAACTGGTGCCAACATGCTTAACCGCGTGGTCGAAGCTACCGCTGATATTGCTACCGTGGAAGCTACGCCTAATATGGAAGGCCGCCGCATGTTAATGGTGGTCGCGCCAAAACCAGGTGTTGTACGCAAAGCCATGGATGCCAAAAAAGCAGCATTGGCAGCCGCGCAAGCCCAAGCCAATGTCAAAAAAGACCCAACCAAGCCTACTGCGCCTGAGCCGGAAGTTGACGACGACGATCTCGACGAAGACGAGATCAACGCCGACATCACCGAAGAGGACGAAGGCGAAGAAGACTAGCCGGTTTGGCAAGTGGGCCGGGTGGGGCGATCTTGCTCAAACTGGCTCGCGCTGGCGGATGGGCTACATTCCCAGTGCCTTATGGCTGCGACAAGTTGACGTAACAAGTTACAAATCAGCGCGTTAGCTGGTATGCGACTTCTGCGGGGCAGCCGTTTCCAGTGCCAACTACCATCTTCCTACCCGGATCCACGTTTTCACAATATGCCTTCGATTCTCATTATTCGCTCTTGAGATCCGTAATCGGCTAAGGCATAAACCACGTCCCTCACGATCCTCGTGACCCTTCCAGAGATTCAAGATGCCCAAGGTAAAATCACATTCCGGCGCCAAAAAGCGGTTTCGTAAAACTGCTTCGGGCAAGTTCAAATTCGGGCGCGTTAACAAACGCCACTTGCTGACGCGTCGTACGCATAAGCGTAAACGACAACTCCGCAATGCTGGTTATGTCGTACACGCGCATCATCATCAAATCGCGATTCTGCTGCCGTACGCCTAGCCAACTAACTAGCTACACTGGCAACCCGCCACGTAGCTAACCTACTTGTTTTTCGCTACTACTTACCAGGTGATCTATGCCACGCGCTAAAAGAGGCTTCAAAGCCCGTCGTCGTCGTAATCGTATTCTCAAAGCTGCAAGCGGTTTCCGCGGCAAGCGTTCGAGCTGTCATGCAGCCGCGAACGAAGCCGTGCAACATGCTTGGATGCACATGTACCGCTCGCGCAAAGTGCGCAAGCGAGAATTCCGTGCGCTTTGGATTCAACGTATCAACGCGGCCGGCCGTACGCTTGGTCACAGCTACTCCAAGTTGATGGGCAAGCTCATCAAAGCCGAAATCGGTTTGAACCGCAAAATGCTCGCCGAAATCGCTATCAGCGATCCAGTGGCATTCGCAGCGATCGTCAACGCGGCCTAAGCCTCCTGACACGATTTCTCACGACGAGAACTTGAAGCGGCGGCTCTAACGAGTCGCCGTTTTTGTTTTTGCAGCGGTTTTCTCACCTTGGTTCTTCCTCGGACTGCGGTTCCTCACGGTAGTTTTCGCTGCGCATGGCCCGCGGCCCGCGGTCCGAAAGGCACGCACGTATGTCGTCACCTGATTCGTCATCCTTACTTGCACAACTTGAGGATCTCGCCGAGCAATTTGAAACTGTCATTGCACCGTTGTGCGATGAACAGTCGATTCGCGCTGCGCAGGCTCAGTTCCTCGGCAAAAAAGGCCGCGTCTCTGAGTTAATGAAAGAACTACCCAAGGTGCCGCCGGCCGAACGCCCAGCCGTTGGCGCCGCAAGTAACCGAGTCAAACAAACCATTGAGACGCGGGTCGAAAGCAAGCTGCGTGAGCTGGTGCAAGCAGCGCTAGCGGTGGACTTAGCGCGGGTGGTCGATGTGACGTTGCCTGCTCGGCCTGCGCCGGTTGGTCATATGCATGTACTTACGCAAGTGCGGCTTGAAAGCATCGCAATTTTTGCCGAGTTGGGCTTTGCCGTCGCTAGTGGGCCGCAAATCGATACTGATTGGCACACCTTTGAAGCCCTGGCGATTCCCAAAGATCATCCAGCGCGCGACATGCAAGATACGTTTTACGTTGCCGATGATGTGGTGCTGCGCACGCACACCAGCCCGGTGCAAATCCGCACCATGCTCAACCAAGGGCCGCCGATTCGGATTATCGCGCCCGGCCATGTGTATCGCCGCGACGACGACCCGACCCACAGCCCCATGTTCACCCAGCTCGAATGCCTGCTGGTCGACGAAGGCATTTCGTTTGCTGACCTCAAGGGTGTGTTGTTGCACTATGTGCGACGGTTTTTCGCTCGCGATTTAGCCATTCGGTTGCGGCCAAGTTATTTTCCGTTTGTTGAGCCGGGGGCCGAAGTCGACATGGAATGCAGTTTTTGTGCACTGCCTGGTGCGGCAACCACCAATCCGTGGGGCCAACCGCTCGGGCGCCGCGACGAGTGTCGGGTGTGCAAAGGCACTGGCTGGGTCGAAATCGGCGGCGCCGGCATGGTTGACCCCGAGGTCTTTGCCAACGTTGGTATCGATAGCGAACGCTACACCGGCTTTGCGTTCGGCATGGGCATTGAGCGCATGGCGATGCTGCGGCACGGTATCAATGATATCAAGTACTACTACGAAGGTGATCTGAGGTTCCTGCGACAATTCTAGGAGTTGCGGAGCCCATCTGCTGCGTTGTCTACAACAGGGCTGTGCCCTCTTCCTCGGCTTTGCCGATGAATTCACCCGCGCTTCCGGTCCTCACATACATGAGTATGCTCCGGTCCGGTTCGCACTCCGCCTTGCATCTGGCCTTCCTCACTCGTTTAACACCAGAGTCCTTCTACCTCGCTGGTTAGTCACCGAACCAAACGCCCTTCAAATGTAACTGTTGATGCCGATAGCTCTACAAATTTATCGGCTGAGAAAACGAGCACAACAATGAAAATCCTGTGGAACTGGCTGCTTGAATATTGTGACCTTGACCAAGCGTTGACGGCGGAGCAGGGCGCGGCCGCCTTAACCAAAGCTGGGCTTGAAGTTGAAGGCCTGACTGACCTGGGGGCCGGATTTTCAGGGGTCGTTGTCGCCGAAGTGGTCGGCAAGGCGCCGCACCCAAGCGCTGACAAACTGAACATTGTACGGGTGATTACCGCGCGTGGTGGTGCCGAAACCGAAGTGGTGTGTGGTGCGCCGAACGTGCCCGAGCCCGGACGCAAAGTGCTGTGGGCGCAGATTGGGGCCAAGCTGCCCGGTGGTATGACCTTGGCAGCCAAAGCGGTCAAAGGTGTGATGTCGCCAGGCATGTTGTGCTCCGAAGTTGAGCTTGCGATTGGCGACGACGATTCTGGAATTATTGTGTTGGCTCAAGCCGATGCCACGCCGCTGGGCGCACCTGCGCAAATGGCGGTGGGCATGGATGATTGGATGTTCGAAATCAAAGCGCCGGCCAATCGTGGTGACATTTTGGGTCACGTTGGCATGGCACGCGAGTTGGTGTCGATTGTCGGCGGCCGCGTGGTGTTGCCCAATGTTGATTGCACTGAGTTTCTCGATGCTGCTGCCGGCGTCGGTTGTGAAGTTGAGATCGCCGACGCCAAACGTTGTGAACGTTACGTAGCGCGCCGGATTCGTGGCTTAGTGGTGGCGCCAGCCCCGCGCAAAATGCGGCAGCGGCTGCGCAATGTTGGCGTCCGGCCGATTAACAATTTGGTCGATGTCTCCAACTATGTGATGTTTGAAATGGGCCAGCCGTTGCATGCCTTTGATGCCGCCAAGCTACAGCACGGCAAAATCGTCGTGCGTTGTGCAGTCGCGGGCAGTGCGTTCACCACCCTCGACGGTGTGGTGCGCATCTTAACCGCTGACGATTTGCTGATCTGTGATGGGCCCACCCCGGTGGCGCTCGCGGGTGTAATGGGCGGCCTCGATAGTGAAGTCACTGCAACAACCACCGATGTGCTGTTGGAAAGCGCGAGTTTCACGGCATTGGGCGTGCGCCGCATCGGGCGTCGGTTAGGGCTGCACTCGGAAGCTTCGCATCGCTTTGAACGCAACGTGGACCCAGCGATGGCTGAGTTGGCGTCGGCGCGTGCAGCATTTTTGCTTGGCCAACTCGGTGGCAAGGTCGCCGCGCAGGTGGTTGATGTCAATCCGGTGCCGCGGCAACTAGCTCCGGTCATGTTGCGGCAGAGCCGGCTGGCAGCCATTGCCGGCGTCACGTTTGCACCTGATACCGCTGCGCGTATGCTTCGACAGCTTGGCTGTGTCGTTGCAGCTGCGGCCGAATCGTCGTCGGAAAATGCCCTGGTGGTCACGCCGCCGACGCATCGTTTTGATCTTGGCCGCGAGATCGATCTGATTGAAGAAGTTTTGCGCTTGGGCGGCTACGAGTCGGTGCCCGATAGCATTCCCCGGCTGCGCCAAGCGCCAACCTTACATGCGCCTGATCGCCAAGATGTAACGCGGCTTGCTTTGGTGCATGCTGGTTTGTCGGAAGCCATCACATTTGGTTTCACCAGCGAAGCCCGGGTGCAATCGCTTGGCTTGCCACCTACCGACCGCCGCGCAACATCGATTGCCTTGAAAAATCCGATGAGCTTGGACCAGGCCGTCATGCGTACGTCGCTGGTGCCTAACCTGCTGGGTGCGATTGCGCGCAACGCTAGTTTTGGTGAACGCGATTGTGCATTGTTTGAAGTGGGCACGGTATTTTTGCCGCGCCCGCGCGACCCAGCGCACGGTCGTGATGCCGGGCTCGCTGATGAACAACACGTTGTCGTCGGTGTGTTGACCGGCAAGCGCCCCGCACAGCTTGCTGCCACCACACCTTGGGATATCTTTGACGCCAAGGGTTTTGCCGAACGCGCGATCGAAGCGGTGTGCAACGCACCGGTTACCACGCGCAGTACTGCAACGATTCCGTATTTGCAT
>JAGPDK010000193.1 GCA_018057605.1 Kofleriaceae bacterium
TCGATGGCACCGCGCCGCTTGCGCTTAACTGCCAGTCGTTCCGCGATGATCGCGTCGACGCAAACGCTGGGGGCTTGGTTCGACGCTGCATCTTCATCGACTGCAAATGGCTTGGCGTTGCGAGCTGCCGTGGCGTTGCCGGTCACATTTGTCGCAGTAGTCGCTAGCGCATCGCTCCCGGTGGCAGCGCCGTTGTCCGCCCAGCCCGGCGTAATCGTGATCGTCAACATCGACACGCCGATGGCCACCACCGCGGCAGCCCGTACGATGCCGCCATACCCTGCAACCACTGCATTGCGAGATTTCATAACCACGTTGGAATCCAAAACACAACGGCGGCCGTCGTGACAAGGTTATTGGTAATGCGGGTTTCGCCGGCCGCTTCTTGAATCGCGATTACGTTGCGAACATCGAAACGCAGCGTAACCGGCTTGCTCACGAACAGTTCTAGCGCCATGCCAGCGTCGGCACTGACCCCCTGAACGCTCGGATGGAACAATCGCCCAGCGCCTGCGAATGCCAAAATATCGGCGTGCATGATGCCATCCCCGACTTTAAGTTTGGCGTGAATTGGCGACCAGACTAGATTGGCTAAGCCTAGGTAACCCATGCTGTTTTCAAAACGATCATCGCCGAAAAACTTAGCCAGCGGAGCGTCGAGGTCGAGCACTACTGGCGTCAAGTTAAAGGCAGCTTCAATGCCAAAATCCTCGGTGAACCAAAATTGCAGCGAACCGCCAGCGAGCCAATTCGACGATGTAAGGTCACCGCCGTACAAGCCGGCATGTGCTGCCAAAGCAAAATGTTTATCTTTACGAAAATCGCGCTTTTGGACGCCGCGGGGTTTGAGCTCGGCCCCGAGTTCGTCGCGAATTGTGCGATCTAAGCAGGACGGTAAGGGTGATTCCGACGGTAATCCACCGTCGACGTCGCGGTTGGTGCCGCCCGCTTCAGCGGTGCGTGGCCCGGCACTTGCGGCAGCCCCGGTGCCTGGCGGCGAGGTGCTTTCATTCGGATCTGCAAGCGTCGGCGCAACGCCCGCGAGCGTGGCGATAGCCACTGCGACCCAATGCAATAATGTGATGGCCCCCAAGCTTTTCACGACCGTAGCCTACCAGCATGCAGTGATTACCTGCAACATTACCCCAGCATTCGTTTAAACGGTTACACTGTCGGCATGGATCCCCAATTTGGGACACAGCTTCGTCGTGAGACCGCGCCCGCGGCGGTGCACCTGCGCCGTTGCAAGCTCGTGGTAGTTAAAGGCCCGCAGCGCGGCACCGAATACTTGCTCGACGGCGACACTATTCGCATCGGTAAAGCGCCCGAGAATGATTTTGTGATCAGCGACGAGACTGTGTCGCGCGTCCATCTGGAAATTGTCCGCGATGCCAAGGGTTACCTGGTGCGCGACCTACACTCGACCAACGGGACGTTTCTCGACGGCGCTGAGATAAAAGAAGCGTATTTGCGCCCCGGCTCGATCGTCAGCGCGGGATCGGTCGAAATTAAATTCACGCCGTTTGACGAGCGCATCGAGATTCTGCCATCGGATAAAGAACAGCTCGGTGATTTAGTCGGCCGTTCACTGGTCATGCGTGAAATTTTTGGCCTCATTGAACGCATCGCGCCAACCGATGCAACGGTACTCATCGGTGGCGAAACTGGCACGGGTAAAGATGTTATCGCTCGAACGCTGCACCAACTGTCGCGCCGGGCCCATGGCCCGTTTGTGGTGGTTGATTGTGGTGCGGTTTCCAGTTCGCTCATCGAAAGTGAATTATTTGGCCACGAAAAGGGGTCTTTTACCGGCGCGATTTCTGCCCGGGCGGGCGCCTTTGAGCTGGCCACAGGTGGCACCGTTTTCCTCGACGAAATCGGGGAGCTTTCCCTTGAGCTGCAACCCAAGCTGTTGCGAGTGCTTGAAGCGCGCGAGTTGCGCCGCGTTGGGGGCAGCAAAGTTACCAAAGTCGACTTGCGCATCGTCGCCGCAACGCGCAAGGATCTGCGGTCGGAAGTTGAAAAAGGTAAGTTCCGTGAAGACTTATTCTTTCGCCTCAACGTAGTGCCCATTGTTGCCCCGCCGCTGCGCAACCGGCGTGAAGACATCTCAATGTTGGTCGATTGTTTCGTGTTGGCACTGGGCGGTACGGCAGGGTCAATCAGTGAAAGTGCTCGAACCGCGATGTTGCGGCATGATTGGCCTGGCAACGTGCGCGAGCTGCGCAATGTGGTCGAGCGCGCGCTTGCGCTCGGCGGCGATCCCGATGCGTTGCTACAGCCGATAAGTCCGTCCGCGCCCGGCAAGAGTGGCGAGCCAATGGCGTTCTCGCCCGAATTGTCATTTCGTGACACCAAGGAGCGCTGGACCGAGCAGTTCGAACGGCGCTATCTGACGTGGCTGTTGCGTCGCGCCGAAGGCAACATCTCCAAGGCGGCGCGCGATGCCGACATGGATCGCAAGTATCTGCACAAGCTGCTCCGGAAATATGACATTGATACCAACCGTGATGAAACCGACGAAGACGACGGCGGGTAGCTGGGTCGTTAGCCATTTTTTCGGCGCGGGCAGGGCCGTTGCATGGGTGGGCCGAGGCCAGCTATGGCCGACCCGTCGCTTCGGCCTGGGCCGGCGGGCCCTAGCGTGACCTCGCAAGGTGTTGCCAGGGAGCCGGTTGGTCTGCTACCACGCCGTGCGTACTAAAACGCCGACGACCGACGACGTGAAGATCGGGCGCCACGGCCCAGTTTCGGAGGGACATTACATGCGAATACATAAACTGCGTTGGTTGCTAGGGCTTACTTCGATGTTGCTGGTTAGTCAGCACACTTCGGTTCATGCGGGCAGTGCTAAGCCCAAGGGCCCAGTGCCAAAGCTGGACCTCAGTGTGCCGATCGCCGCGCTAGCGAGTGGCGACACCGATGCTGCGGTCAACGCTATGACTCAACTGGGTACGCTTGATTCTGCGGCGGCCCACGATGCGATTCTTGATGGACTTGCCTTTGGGCCGCACCCGTTGGTGGTGCTCGCGGCATTGCCTGCGCTCATCGCGCATCCAGCGCCCGCTGATGCGGCCGTGATTGCACGTTATGCCACGTATCGCAGTGTGGTGGTTCGCAGCGCCGCGTTGCAGGCGTTAGCAAGCTATCCGGATCCCAAGGCCAAACTCGCGCTGGTCAAGGGCTTGAGCGACAGTCACGCTACGGTTCGGGCGGCTGCCGCAGCGGCGATTGCCAAAGCCCGCTTGCGCGATGCGGTACCTGCCTTGCTCACGCTACTTGAAAAGGGCGAGATTCCAGCAGCGGTGGCGCTTGGCCACTTGGCCGATGTTGAAATCGCGCGTGCGATTAGCGAAAAATTGGGGCAAGTTCCCGACGAAGCGTTAGCGACATGTCTTGGCACGATGCTCAAACGCGATGATTTTGGTCCAGATACCGCGCGGGTTCAGGTGGTTGCCGCCATAGGCAAGATCTCGTCGAATGACGCCATCATTGTGTTGTCCGATTACATCGAGTCAACGCCGAAAAATCCACCTCGGCAATCGCGCAAGGATGCTGAAGCAATCGTCGAAGCCCGGCTGGGAGTTAAATAGTCATGACTTCTTTAACAACTACTTCGGCACGGCGCAGCGTACTGCTCGGCGTGTTACTTTGCGCTAGCGTAAGTTGTGCTGGGCCATCGGCGTTCGGTTTGGTGTCTGACGATAGCAGCCAGGCGCAACTCAGCGCTGTGCTGGCGGCGCATCCTTCGGCATCGGCCCCGCAAATCCACAATACTACCGGCAGTGCGATGGTCGTCGTCACTGGTGGCACGCCAAAATTCTTGGCCGCGTATGATCTCACCGAGCAGAAATTGCGCTGGCGAGTCGCCGCCGATGTGACGTCCCGGATCGCGATTGGTAACGACTATGTCGTTGCGATGGAAGGCAAAATGCTGGTGGCTCGTGAGCTTGCCACCGGCGCGGTGCGCTGGCTGGCAAGAATCAATGGCAGCGTGGTGGGCGTCGCTGCTTCGGCCAAGGCTGTGGTTGCGGTTACCCAACGCGGTGGCAGCAAACCGACCTGGCAAGTTGAAGGGTTCGCGGCCCGCGGCGGCAGCAGCCGGTGGAGCTCTGACTCCGCAGGTAAACTCGGTGCGCCGGTGATCCAAGCCGACGTGGTCTTGGTGCCGTTTTTGAGCCAATGGCTCAATTTACTCGACATTAACACGGGCAACCCGCTGGCGCGTTTGCGCGGGCTCGAAGATGAAGTGGCGATTCTCCGCGCCACCAGTGACGCTGCGTATTTCGGTTCCAAGCGCGGCATGATTCGGCTTGACGACAAAGCCGCCGCGGGCCGTCGCGCCGAGTCATCATTTGTCACCATCAAATTGCCGCCACAACTCGGTCGTGCGACCTGGGGTGTTGATGCGTATTCGAGCATCGAAAGTACTTATTCTGCGGCCGATCGTACGCGCTTGTTGTGGCGCGGCCCGGCGCGCGGCGCGTTCGAATTGCCACATGTTACCGTGCACTATTTCCGCTACCTATTTGACTATGCGCAAGATGGTGCCCTGCGTTGGGTGTACAGCCATCCCCGCGTCGAATTGGTCGCGAGTGAACACATTGGGGCGGCGTTGCTTGCGGTTGCTGGTAACGGCCAAGTAGTAGCGTTGGACCCTGCCACGGGTGGAGTTGTGCAGCGCCTCGACTTGGGCCTGGGTAATGTCACCATTGCGGGCGCAACCTTTGATGCTGATGGTTGGCAACCGACGGGCACCGCCGAAGTGGCGACAACGCGAGCGGCCTTGGTCGCGATTGCCAAGGACCGCGATGCGCGATTTGACGCTGTGAAGGAACTTGCTGTGGCCGCGTTGGCAAAAGAAACCGGAGCCGAAGTTACGGCCGAGTTGCTTGGGATTCTGGCCGAGCCCCGCGTGGCGATGAAATTAAAAGATCAGGTCGTCGATATTTTGGTGCGGCGCAAAGATGTAAGTGCGTTGCCTGCGTTCGTCGATGCGCTCGCACTACATACTGATTTTGTCCAAGGCACTGAGGCCGCTGCCTTGGGGCCGGTAGCAAGATCGATGGCTGGGTTGGTTGGCGCAAAAATTGACGCTGGGCTAGCTCAAAAAGCTGTAGTGGCGTTGGCTGCACATCTCGAAGATCCGGCCACCAGCAATGGCGATCTCGACAATGTTATTGATGCCATGAGTGCCGTAGGTGGCGGGCGCGAAATCCCAGCGTTGCGCGCCCATGTGTTGGCGTACCGAGGCGATCCGGATACGGCAAACGACGAACCGTGGCGGTTGGCTATCATCAACGCGTTGTTGCGAGGCGGGCCGCCTGAAGTTGAGCTGTTGCGGTCGCTCGCCGATGATCGTCGAACGGATCGCAAATTAGCGCAGGCAATTACGGCTGCGCTAAGCAAAAAGTAGCGTTGAAACACGTCTCGCAATGGGCTGAGCCAATGTAAGCGTTTGACAACGATGGTTTGGACGCGTAACCCTATCGCATGGGCACGCCGGATTTTCGGATTTCAATCTGCCGTGGACCTGAATGCGGGGATCGCCGTGGTGCCACGGCGTTGGGCGCCGAATGCGAAAAAAGCTTAGACCGCCATGGCCTGCGCGCATGCGCTGAAATTGCGTGGCAGAGTTGTTTCGGGCATTGTAGTCAAGGCCCCAACGTCCTGGTTCGCGACATGTCAACCCAGCCGGTGCAACAAATGATGGGTGTGATTAGCAGCGGGTTTGCGACCGCTCCGGGACCGCGCGGCATCACGGCATTGTATAATCTCGTTGATGCTGGAAGGCTCGATACAATCGTCAGCGAACACGTCGGTCATCGGCGCATTGTTCGTAGATTTATTGAACGGCCGCAGCTTACGACTCGCTCGAAGAAAGACGTTGGAGATTCAAAATAAGATGAGCACCATGAAAAAATCGAAGTCGAAGTGGTCCGCGGCGCTCTTGATGTCGGCGATGGCCTTAGGGCTGACGGTTGCCTCGTGCAAAGGCAGCACCACTTATAAAGATTCGCCGGAGACCATCGATCGGCTGGACAAATGCAAACAGACGGTCGACCAAAAACAAAAACTCATCACCGACTACGAAGCCGAAATTGCACGGTTGCAGCGCGGCAGTGCAGCCGTTGCCGAAATTGTGCTCACCATTGAAGGTGATGTCCTCAAAGTTAAAGCCGGCTCGTCGACAGCCGCGGCACCGCCGCTCGACGACAAAGCGGCGCAAGCTGCGTCCGCTCGTTTTGTAGATTTGGTGTCTCGGTCGCGGGGCGCAATTCAAAAATGTTACGAACAAGCCCTCAAGAAAAATACCGGGATTCAAGGTCGTACGATTTCGCTACGTGTGTCGGCAAGTTTCAATGCAAGTGGTGCATTTCAATCGTCCAATTTCTCGCCGACCATTAGTGATAACTTCGATAGCTGCATGAAAACGATTGCATCGAAGTGGCAATTGCCGGCGGGGCCGCAGGCGATGTCGTTTCAAGCCTCGGTTTCGCTCACGCCATCGTGACCTTGCGCGTTGCATCCACCAATCCGCGGGACCGCGATCACGTTGTGATCCTCATTCCGTCTTGATCGTGCGACCGTCCGATCTCGCGTCAGGCATTTGCTTGTGATATCGTCTGTGTTAACCACACCTTACCGGCGTATGAGGCTTTCATGTCGAGAATGACCAAAGCAGACATCATTGAGTCAGTTTACGAAAAAGTGGGCGGTTTCTCGAAAAAAGAAGCTGCCGATATCGTCGAAACAGTCTTTAACGTTGTCAAAGAAACGCTTGGCAAAGGCGAGAAGATCAAGATTTCCGGTTTTGGCAATTTTGTCGTGCGTGACAAAAAAGATCGCATGGGCCGCGACCCGCAACGGTCGGTACCAATTCTAATCCCGGCACGTCGCGTGCTGACGTTTAAACCAAGTCAAGTACTCAAGAACATCCTCAACGGTTTGCCGCCGATTTAGTCGTTGGCGTATTCCTGAGTTGAGTATTCGGGCCTAGCTCTTCTGGTAAGTTGCTCGGGCGACGCAGCGCAGGGCACGCGGCCCACGGTTGAACCTGCCTTGATGCAGTTGCGCGGCCCGTGCAAATCTAGTAAAGATCAATTTCTGTTTCGAGGCGTAGCGCAGCCTGGTAGCGCACCAGACTGGGGGTCTGGGGGTCGCAGGTTCGAATCCTGTCGCCTCGACTGGTTTGGACGGCCATCCCCGAGGCCGTTCATTTTTGTGAGCCAAAATTATGCGGCCTTTGGTTTTGTGTTCTAACGACGACGGATTCGACTCGCCCTTGTTGGTTGGGCTCACGGCGCGCATCGCGGAGTTTGCCGACGTGCTGGTGGTTGCGCCGGAACGGCAACGCTCGGCCGCGTCGCATGCGATTACGCTGCATAAACCACTGCGAATTACGGCGATGGGGCCCAACCGATTTGCGCTCTCGGGCACACCGGCAGATTGCGTTTACCTTGGGATGCTGCGACTTGCTTCGCGCCCGCCAACGTTGGTGGTTTCAGGGATCAACGGTGGGTTCAACCTTGGTACCGATGTATTTTATTCGGGCACGGTCGCCGCTGCCATTGAAGGCGCACTCCGCGGTTCAGTAGGTATGGCGATCTCGATGGCACCCAATGTGGCGGACCCCGCGGCCGCGATTGCGTTTGCCGCGCACACTATCGCCGCGGCGCTGCAAGCTACGTTGCCGGTTGGCGTCGTGTATAATGTGAACATTCCGCAGCCATCCCGCGGCATCCCGTTGCAGCATCGCTGGACCAGACTTGGGCGTCGGCGTTACGCCGATGATGTTGCCGAGCGCACCGATCCCATGGGCCGCCCGTATTATTGGATCGGTGGCGGCGTAGTTGGGCATGATGCGATCGTTGACGGTGACTGTGATGCGGTGGCCCAGGGCTATGCTTCGATTACCGCGTTGCGCCTAGATTTGAGCGACATGACTGCTATTGCCACGCCGCCATTTTTGCCGTGAGCGGTGGCGTGTTACGGTCCCTCATGCGCAAAATGTTTGTGGGCATAACGCTAACCGTGATCGCTGCGTGCCACCCCAAGAACAGTGGGCCGACCGCCACCCCAGGGGGCGACAGTCGCGGTCCTGGGTGCGCTGCGATTCGTCAGCCGCTGCAGGTAGCCTACAGTGCAGTGCCAGCGGGGCACGCAGGCCAGCCCAATGCTGAAGTTGTGGCCGACAATGTCACGATGATGATGCGTGAATGTGATCTGGCGCCAGCGCACGTGATTGCGTGCGTCAACGCCCATCCGGTGGCGGCCGAAATTACGCAACTATGCACAGCGCCCATTGATGATAATGGCAGCGAAGGCAACGCGATTTTTGGCGGTGCACCGTGAGCGCAACCACAGCGATGGTGCGGTGTCTGCGGGGGATGAATTTGGGTGCATGGATGGCTTGGTTCGTGGTGGCGGCGTCGCTGCCTGGCTGTGGGCCCAAGGCTGCGCCCTCGGCCGGCGCAATTGCATCCATTGCACCGACCGTGCAGATTTCGGAACTGCAGCGTCGACAACGCGCCGCCTGCGCCGCACTTGGCCCGAAACTCACCCAATGTGCAGTCGCTGATGCGCGCGCGTCGATGAGCCCCGCCGACCTGGCAAAATTGGATATCGCGCATACCGCGCCTAAGCACACCGAAGTGTTCATCGACGAATGCAACGCCGAACAATACTCGTCGCGGCAGGTGCGTGTGCTCGAAGTGTGCTTTCGCGAAGAGACAGACTGCGAACTTTTGACCGAGTGTTTGGCCAATGTTAAGCCGGCTACGCCACCGGTCGCGCCGTAACGAGGCTGACGAGGCTTGTTGCGCTAGCAGGGCCGCGCGGCCCTTGCTCGACGACGATGGGTCTGGCACGATAGCGACGCGATCCCATAGCTCAGTTGGATAGAGCAACCGTTTCCTAAACGGTAGGTCACAAGTTCGATTCTTGTTGGGATCACCGACGAGGAGCTGGCGGCATGTCAGCTTTGCGTTTTGGCTCGGTGCGGTGTACGAGTACGCATGGCTAAAGACCCAAACGATGTACCGCGCATTCCGCGTGGACGCGGCATTCGCTTGTCGTCGCCACAAGTGTTTCGCATTTTGATGACCATCGCGTTGTTGGTTGCGGTTGTTGCGATGCAGAAACCCTGCGCTGATTCGGTTTCACATTTTGTGACAAGTTTTGAGTCGGGGCGCGGCAGTGCGAGGGCGCCTGCGGGTGGTGGTAGCGCCGAGCCCGAATTGCATTACGTGCCGATTTCCACGGATATGAGCGAAGCTCAAATAAAAGTGATTGTCGATCAAGCTCGTCGCGATGCAGCGGAACGACAGCGACTCGCGGCGGGTTCGGGTTCGGGTCAGTAGCCCCCGCGCACTACAGCAGTTTGGCGTGTTGCAGACACGGCATTTGTTGCCGGCGTTGGG
>JAGPDK010000194.1 GCA_018057605.1 Kofleriaceae bacterium
CTTTGGTGCTGTATCGAGGCGCGAGGCATAACTTGCGAGGTTGCTCATAGGCCAGCCCTCGCGGTCACGCTGCCTGAAACCACCGAGCACCAACAACAATACGTGTAAGCCATCGCCGGCCTATCGGCCCGGTGCGGCTACGGTTGCGCGTGATGTCGTGAAAAATCTGCTAGCCGTCGCGTCGGCGATGACGCGCAGAAAAATGTCGATTATTGACTTTTTCGCGCAACATGGGGCGGCTTGCACCGATAGCGGCGCTTGCAGTCAATGTTGGCGAGCAACGAAAAACGGTGGCGACGGGTTCGTACGTACAGCGTCGCCTGCTAGTATCTAGCGGTGGGTCGCTGGCGCTGGACGCGTACAATCGAGGAACTCAAACTGGATATGAATGGGACTATGGTGAGACGCGGGTTAACCCAGATGCTGGCACTGCTGGCATTGCTGTGTACGATCGCGAGTGCCGCCTCGCGTGCGCATGCCGAGCGGTACGTCTTTGAAGCCTATGATGGCGCGCGGCCGCGCGAAGCCGATGTGGTGATGCCAATGGTGCGCCGCGAACTGAGCAAGACCGACATGCAAGCTGACCCTGCCGTGCTTGCTAAAAAATTTTCCGATCATCAATTTCGACCGGGCATTGCGGACGCGGCATATACCTCGGAGCGGTTCGATCGTGATGTTTCCGCAGGCATGGCGGCGTGGTCAGAAGCGAACTTTGCCAAAGCTGCCGAACGCCTTGAGCGTGCGCTCATGTTGGTGCGAGAAAATCCGATGCTGCTGGTGCGTGAAATCAAGACTCGCAATTTGGTTATGCGGGCGTTGTTGCGGTTAGCGTTAACTAGTCGTCGTCACGCTGACACGCTGGCACGGCAACCGGCACGCAATGCGCAGGCGCAAGCAAAAATCGATACGGCTATACGCGTCGCGCAAGAGCGGCACAAAACTGCTTTGGCTGAATTGATTCGCAGCTATGGCAAGGCCGCGATTACTGCGGAGGCGTTCGGCGCCGAGGCGGCGGAGCAATTTCGCGACGCGGTGGTTGCGCTGCAAAGTCAAGGTACCGGGCAAATGCTGGTCACCGCCAGCGATCCTTCGCTTACGACATATCTCAATGAACAATACGAGCCCAATCTTCTGGGCCGCGTGCGCGCCAACGTCGCGCCCGGCGTGTATCGCGTGCTCGTGCAAGCACGTGATCGCGAAACCCGCGAATATTCGATTACCGTGGTCGCCAACACGTTGACGCAACTCGATATTCAAATGACCGCCGATAATCTTTTTACGGTGGAAAAATGGGTCGGCTTTCACGATGTCGGATCTGCGGCCATGGCGGAAGGCGAACTGGCAAGCGCAATGCTCAAGCTGCAACTACCCCAAACTGAGGTGGTTTTGGTGAGCGTGGTACCTAACGCGGCTAAGGTCGCGGTCTATGGTACGAAATATCAGGTGCCGACGGGGCGGCTGATCTGCCGCGGGTTTGTGGAGCTCGATAGTGCGACAGTGACCAAAACCAATGGCGATCGACTGGTCCAACTTGTCGCGTTTTTGCGCGGGGGCAACGATGATCCGCTGCGAGCGGTGACGGTTGAAAAGGATAGCCGTGGCATGCCAGCGGGTAGGCCAGGGCCACGGCAATCTGCACATGGTGAGGTCGCTGCAACTCCTCGAGTGGTTGATCTGCCGGCGGCCAAGCCGGTGCTTGCGGCCGTGGCCGTGAAAGTGCCTCCCAGGGCCGACCCGCCGCCGGTCAACGTTACGACGAAAATCGACCCCAAGCCTGAACGCGCAGCGCTGGCTCGACCGGCCACGCCGACGCTGCCAGCTGCTGACCTTGACGAACCAACCGCTGATGAACCAACCGGCGTCGCGATGATTCAGCCTGCTGCGGTGGCGCCCACCGCGCCACGTGGCGGCCGCCTGGCTGGCAAAATCTTAGTCGGCGGTGGTGCGTTGGCGGTGTTGGTTGGCGCCGGGTTGGTGGCGATCGACGAAGACCCAACGGGCGGCGGCCAGGCGGCGGCGAATCCTACCTATCGTGACTCTGCGCTGCCTGGTGTAATCACGATGTCGGCTGGTGCGGTTTCGGTTGGTGTTGGCGTTTGGCTTTGGGCGCGCTCGGGCAATCGGGCAATCACGCGGCCGGGCAATCGTGCAGCGTCGACCACCGCTGCCATGATGCGTCCTGGAGCGGCACCGTGGTTAGCCGCGACCAACTCGCAGGTTGTGCTGGGCTGGACCGGGTCGTTTTAGTTCGGGCGTTGAGTACGTCACAAAAGCGGCGGCGGATTCTTGGTGGTGGTCGTCGTAATGGTGGCTAGCGGTCGCCGTTGGTGAAGCTTCAACATGATGACCGACAAAGATGTCCGAGTTTAGCCAGCGGCTACCAGTTTCCTGAATTTGGTTCTGTTTGGTTTCAGCATGTTAGCGTTTTCTGGGGATGGCACACGCCGTGCTTTAGCTAACCACATATGAAAAACACTACGCTGTTCGCCGCAACGCTGATAACTGTAACCTTATCGGCCGTTGCCGTGGCCCAGGCCGACGACGCCGGCACGACGGTGGTGTCAGCGACGAACACCGTGGTGGTTGTCACCCCGAACCAACCGGTGGTCGTGGGTGGCACGGCCGCGCCGGCGGCACCTGCCGCGAGTGGTCCAAGCACGGTTGCGCCGGCTGGTGGCCCAGGCGTTGCGCCGATTACTAACCCCGACATTTCGCAGATCAATGGTCAGTTGGTGCCGGTTGGGACCCACAACGAATACCACTACAGCTTTCGCAAAACCCTGATCGCCGCGAACCCGATTGGCTGGTTGATGGGCGTCTACGGCGTGTCAGTGAGTCACGCGTTGAGCAACAACATTGCTGTGCGTGGTGATGTCACTGCGTATGTCGATGCGTTCGGCGAAACCGGTAACAACGCACTCGAATTTGGCATCAGCGCGCCGATTTATTTGCGCCGCACTTATCAAGGCCCGTTCGTCGAGCCAGGGTTGGCGGTGCGGACCTACACCAACGACACCTGCGACTATTACAGCTCAAGCCCAGGCGGTTGCTCGACCACCACCGAATCGCAGACTGGACCGCAAGTGCTGGTTGGCTACCATGTCAGCTATGACTCGGGCTTCAGCATGGCGGCTGCATTTGGCATTCAGCGCAACCTGACCTCGACCAGCGAATACGGCGGCGACGAGATCTTGCCGGCCGGCTACTTTCGCGTTGGCTACGCGTTTTAGGCGCGGGCCTCGCGTTAGATTACACTGCTCAGCGCGGTAGCGGTTTGTACTTGAGCCGATGTGGTTGGTCGGCATCGCCGCCCAGGCGCCGCTTCCGATCGATTTCGTAATCGTAGAAGTTACCTTCGAACCACTCGACGTGGCTGTCGCCTTCGAACGCTAGGATGTGGGTGGCGATACGGTCGAGGAAGTAACGATCGTGGGTAATCACCACGGCGCAGCCTGGGAACTTGAGCAAGCCGTCTTCGAGCGCGCGCAAGGTATCGACATCGAGGTCGTTGGTTGGTTCGTCGAGCAACAAGACATTGCCGGCGCGTTTGATCATTTTGGCTAAGTGCACGCGGTTGCGTTCACCACCCGACAGCACGCCGATGCGCTTTTGCTGGTCGGAGCCTTTGAAGTTGAAACTGCCAACGTACGCGCGCGAGTTGAGCTGACGCTCGCCCAGCGTGATGGTTTCCGCGGTTTCGCTGATTTCTTCCCACACGGTCTTTTGGTCGTCGAGCGAATCGCGGCTTTGGTCGATGTAGCCAAGTTGCACCGTCTCACCGATTTTGATCGTGCCTTTATCCGGTTTTTCAACGCCCATAATCATACGGAAAAGCGTGGTTTTGCCCGCGCCGTTTGGCCCGATGATGCCGACGATGCCACCGCGCGGCAGCTTGAACGTGAGGTTGTCGATCAACAGGCGGTCGCCAAACGATTTGCTGACACCGTCGAAGATCACCACGTCAGAGCCAAGCCGGCCGCCTGGTGCAATCACGATTTCCAAGGATGGATCGCGTGCTTCGTTGGTGGCTTCGGTCATCATCTCTTCGTAGCGGGCCAAGCGCGCTTTGCTCTTGGCTTGGCGAGCTTTGGGCGAGCTGCGGACCCACTCAAGCTCGCGCTCCAGCATGCGTTCACGTGCGCCCGATTGTTTTTCTTCGTCGCGCAAACGCTTGGCTTTGATTTCCAACCACGCCGAATAGTTACCTTCGAACGGGCGGCCTTCGCCACGGTCGAGTTCGAGGATCCATTTCGCAACGTTGTCGAGGAAGTAACGATCGTGGGTAATTGCAACGACCGTGCCTTTGAATTCTTCGAGGTGGCGTTCGAGCCAGGCGACAGATTCGGCGTCCAAGTGGTTGGTTGGTTCGTCGAGCAGCAGCATGTCGGGTTTCGACAGCAGCAAGCGCGCCATGGCGACGCGGCGGCGCTCGCCACCAGAAATCTTGGTGACGTCGGCGTCGCCGGGAGGGCAGCGCAAGGCGTCCATGGCCATGTCGACGGTGTGGTCGAGGTCCCACGCATTAACGGCTTCGATTTGGTCTTGCAGCCGCGACTGTTCTTCCATCACTTTGTCCATTTGTGCTGGCGTCATATCTTCGCCGAGCTTCATGGTGACTTCTTCAAAGCGGGTCAGCAGCGCGCGAATATCGGCAACGCCTTCTTCCACGTTACCTTTGACGTCTTTGGTTTCATCGAGTTTTGGCTCTTGGGCCAAGTAGCCGATCTTTAGGCCCGGCGCTGGCCAGGCTTCGCCGACAAATTCTTTATCGACGCCAGCCATGATTTTAAGCAACGTGCTTTTGCCAGCACCGTTGCTGCCCAATACGCCGATTTTTGCGCCAGGGTAAAACGACAGCCAGATGCCTTTCAAAATCTCGCGCTTGGGCGGAACGATTTTGCGTAGGTCTTTCATCACAAACGTGTATTGGGCGCTCATGCCGCGCAGTGTACTCATCGTTGGCAGCGGCACAAGCATCACTAACGTGGATCGCCGTTTTCTTTGGTTGTTGCCTGGGCCGGCGAGCCCGGCTAACATACCGTATGGCCTACCGTTCTGACGAGCGTGCCGAACCGCTGCAGGCGTTGGCTTCCACCGGTAAGCTCAGCCTGGAGATTGGCGCGACCCACGTCCGGCTTGGCCTGCCGACGCGGACGCTGATGTTTGCCGAACAGTACGTGATGCTGACCGAGCATAAAAAGCGCGATCGGCGCAGTTCGTGGCGCCTCGACGGCCGGGTGGTGGTTGCCCGCGACGTGCCGCGCGATGATTTAGGCATTTGGGTCGAAGCACCTGATGGCATGCTGCGAATATTTGAAGCGGCACCGACAAGTTTGCTCGACGCGGGCGGGTTGTCGGCGTTGCGTTCGTTCGATCAACTGGCGCATCGGTTGCGCTCGGCGTTGCGGCCTTATGCGGGGCAAGTCAATAGCGCGGTGGAGATCGGCCGGGGCCTGGATAAAGTATTGTTGGTCGACGGCGACGCCCATCTTGATCTGTACGCGCGGCCGCTGTTTCGTGATCGGGCCAAGCTGCTGTTGCGCGCCGGTCGCGATGGCGCCGTGACGGTAGCCGGCGGCAAAGTGGTGCAGTGTGGCTCGCGCTACGGCGTAACGGTCCACGGCGATTACATCCGGTTTTTTAACCGTCATGGCGCGGACCTGGCGCGGGTCGCCGTGCCTTGGGTCGAAGCTGAAGATCGCCGAGAAATCGCTCGGCGCATCGGCGAGGTCGTCGACCAGCAGCCAACCTCGTCGGTCGGCTAGTACCTCGCATCCTACGTTCGATCAGGGTTTTTCCCGGCCCCTACGGGTGCAGCGCTCGGTCCTCGCCTCATTTTTGCTTCGTGCCGCCAATCAATTAGGAACTCTGAACGGACGTAGGATTTGCGGCACTAGGCTGGCCGATTCCGAAGCATCAATTCAGCGTTTGACAAAGTCACGTAAGGTGACCATGTTGTCGCAATGTTGAAGTGGCGCCTTGGCTCGTTGGCTGGATTTCCGATTGAAATCAAATCGGGGTTTTTGCTGTTGTTGCTCATTGCCATGTTCGGTGGTTTTGGCGGTGGTGGGCTTGCGGCCATTGGCTTTGTCGCAATGATCTTCGCTTCGATTGTGCTGCATGAGCTTGGTCATGCGGTGGTCGCGCGGCGTCGCGGGGTTGGCATTTCGGGTATCGAGCTGGGCTTTTTTGGTGGCGCTGCCAAGATGACCTCGTTGCCAAATACGGCCAATGATGAAATTGCCATCGCCGCCGCAGGGCCAGCGGTGTCGTTGATGATCAGCGGTGTGGCGCTGTTGGTTGCCGACGGCTTGCATGGTGGTGCGCTCGATCGATTTGCATTTTCGGTCGGCGTTGCCAACGCGGTGATCGCGATTTTTAATCTGTTGCCAGCCTTGCCGATGGACGGCGGGCGGATCTTGCGCGCGGTGCTATCGCGTTGGTCAAATTACGTTACGGCCACGGATCGGTCGGTCTCGATTGCGCGGGTTGTGTCAGTCGGCTTTGTCGTGTTGGGCATCATGTTCTCGTGGCAATTGATGTTGCTTGCGCCGTTGCTTTGGATGATGGGCAGTCGCGAAAAAATGATGGCGCGCATGATGGCCTCGCAATACACGCGCGGCCCCGCCGGTTATCGGGTTCGACGTTTCGACGAAATTGAAGTGTTGCCGCGCGAGGCCGGGCCGTATCGTCAGGCCGCAGGCTATAGCCCTGGCACCGGCGCCAATCCATTTGACATGTTTGCTGCGATGTTTGGCCAACGCCGAGCCGGGGGCAACGTGTCGGTGTCGCGGCGCAACGGCAAGATCGTGATCGAAATCGATCCTCAGTAAACCATGAAAAGGTAAGTCGTGGGCTTGGCGTAACCGAGACAGCCCGCTATACGCGGGCAATGCAAAACAAGTTCACTGCAGTCCTTTTCCTTGCGGCCGCTGCGTGCGGCGGTGCCAAGCCGGCGACCACCCCTGCCAAACCGGCCGAACCTGCCAAAACGGTGGTTGCCGCCAATGCTGATGTCGTTAAGGCCGAGCTAGAAACCAAAGTCAAAGCGCCACCGGCTGGCCCAACTGTGGTGACCACGATTTCGGCAGGGCTGGCAACGCCTGAAAGTGTTTTATACGATGTTGAAAACGACCGCTATTTGATTTCCAACATCAACGGCACGCCGTTGACCGTGGACAACAACGGCTACATTGCGACCCTGGCGGCCGATGGCACCACGGTTGAAAAGTGGATTGTCGGCGGCGCCAACAAAGTCACCCTCAACGCGCCTAAGGGCATGGCGATCGCGGGCGGGGTTTTGTATGTCACCGACATCACCACCGTGCGCAAGTTTGACCTCAAGACTGGCGCGGCGAAAGGCGAAATCAAGATTGCTGGTGCGACGTTTCTCAATGACCTCGCGGTTGGCAGCAACGATGTACTGTATGTGAGCGATTCGGGGCTCAAAGCTGGCAAAGCTGACTTCGAACCAACCGGCACCGACGCTGTGTACAAAATTGACACCAAGGCCAAGACCGCCAAAGCAGCCAAAGTTGCGAAAGACAAGTCGCTCGACAAACCAAACGGCTTGTTGGTGAACGCTGCGAATCAGGTATGGGTTGCACCCTTCGGCTCGAACAGTATCTACATGATCGACGACGCTGGCAAAAAAAGTACGACGGTCCAACTGCCGGGCGGCGGCCTCGACGGGATCCTCGACACCGGCAAGCACATCATGGTGTCGAGCTGGGAAAAGAGCACGGTGTACGCGGCTGCAACCGGAGGCGCAACGTTGACGTTTGCACCGCTGATCGAAAACGTTAGCTCGCCAGCAGATATTGGCTACGATTCCAAGCGCAATCGTTTAATGATTCCACGCTTCATCGACAGCAAAGTCGAAATCTACCAACTGCCAACGTTGTAGCGTGCTGCGATAAGGCCAGCGTGCGTGCCAAGTTGCGTCGAGGCCCAGCGCGCAGGTCGGTGACCTACATTGGGTAGTCGTAACGGCGCTGCGTCAAGTTGCCGTAGATTCTTGGCTTGCGTTAAAGCGGCGTTGGATGTCCCATGGACAGCGTGTATAGACCGGCGCTCAGATGGTTGGTCGTCGTCGTCGCCTCATCGATGGTCGGCCCGGGGCGAGCTGCGGCTGAGCCTGACTACCGGCCTTCGGATCGCTTCTTTTTTGGTCTCGCAGGTGGTGCAGGGCGGGTGGCCGACGGCGACAGCGTCGCTGGCATTCCAATGGCCTCGACGTCTGTGCCGGCAGCCGCCTACGAAACTTCATTTTGGCCTTCAGACTATCTTGGGCTGTCTACGTTGGTCGCGATGGTTGGCACAGATGTTTACGATGTCGGAGGCCAAGTCGTGGTCGCGGTTCCGCTGCGGTGGGTGCAACCATATGCTGGCGCAATGGCCGGCTGGCGAACGACCGCGAGCGCGGTGGCCAGTCGGGTTCATTTGGTTGTTGGAATGAATGGCTATGTGAATCGCAACGTCCGCGTGTATGTCGAGCTGCGGGATCCCGAGGTAACACTGATCGGGGCGACGCATCGGCCCCATGTGATCGCTGGGGTGCGCTGGTCACCCGATTGGTTTCACAGCGCACGGCGGATTACCAAGTTCGATACCGTGTGGTGGTCGACGCTGCTTGCCGTTGGCCTGTGGACGGGGGCTACGCTTGCGCGCTAACCACGCTGTCGGGTTTGCGGCACTATGCGTAGTGCTGCTCGTTGCCGGACCGGCGCGTGCCGATGGCCCGTCGCCGATGAGCCAACTGCCCGACGAGCAAGTCAACGTACCTGCGGTGCCGGCGCCGTCGTGCCAATGTGAGGACGGTGGTCCGTGGGTGCCGTGCACTCAGTGCGGTGGCGGTGGTGGGACGTCGTCGGGAGATCCCGCGAATCGCAGGCAAGGCACACCGCCGATAGTTAAGCTTGCGGTCGGCATCGTGGCAGGGGCGGCTGTAGCCGCACTGTTTGCCGTTGCCCCAGGCAATACCACGGCGCTGTTCACGAAGACCCAGAGCGCGCGTGAAGCGCGTGAGGCGTGGCATGACGAGCGCGAACGGCTCGCGGCGCTTGAACTCCAAGCCAAACGATCAACCCTGTTGGTGCGTGATCTCAACGTGTCGCTGCGGGTCGCCGCACGGCCCGTGCGCGAGCGGGTCGGCGCGGGCTATGCACCCGTCGCGCAAGCGTCACCGCCGCCGGATCGGTGGTCGGCGAACGGCGCGTGCGGTCAAGTGTTGGTTGCCAATGAACGCTTGCTGGAGCGCAGCGGTCAGCGCGCGACCGAGATGGCGCGCAGCCAATTTCCGACGGTGGCGGGGCTGATCGAGGCTGCCACGGCAAAGGTGAAGCAGGATGCGCTCGCGGCGATCGCCAAGGCTACTAAAACCCAGAAATTACTTAAACAGGGCCAAGC
>JAGPDK010000653.1 GCA_018057605.1 Kofleriaceae bacterium
CTGATAGACGGTGGTCGGTGGATTGTACGGCGCCGGTGGGCGCACGATCGGCGGTTGCACGACCGGCGCAGGAGGCTGATAGACGGTGGTCGGTGGATTGTACGGGCGCACCGGTGGTGCAACCGGCGTTGGCTGCGGATAGTTTGGCTGCCGTGGCGGTGGCACTACTGTTGGTGGACGGCCTTGGCCACGATGATCGCGGACTTGCCAGCCTTGTGGAATACGGTCAGGCGGCGACCAGTAGCCCGGGGTGTAGGTGTATTGGCCACCCGAGTAATCGTAGTACGGCTGGACATAAAGGTAATTGTTTTGGCGCACTTCGCAGCGGCCGCCAACCCAAACCCACTCATAGCTGTTCCAGTGCCAGTAGCCGTCAAGCCACACTTGGCTAAAGCCGTTGCACGAGTACATAGGCTCAGCCAACGGCGCTGGCGGCATTTGCGAGACGTAAAACGGCGACGGTTGGCCCACCGTGAGCGTGGCGCTGGCGCCGACATTGGACGAGCCGTAGTACCCGTAACCGCTGTTCACAGGTGTGGTCTCGCGGATAGCGCACGCTTGGGCGGTTAGCGCAAAAGTGGCTACTCCCAGCAGTTGCCCGAGTTTTGTCAGGTGTTTCATACGCATATGCATCCTCCGCTTTCGATCGTTTGACGTGCTAGTTGGCAATTGATTTAACTGTAGTTGACGTTACGGTGGTCCACAAGTACACAGAATGCCGATGAAAACGGTCTTTTCAGGCATCCAGCCTTCAGGTGAGCTTCATTTAGGCAATTATCTGGGGGCCATCCGCAATTGGGTATCATTGCAAGACCAATACCGTTGTGTGTTTTGCGTGGTCGACTATCACGCGATCTCGCAAGACTACCCGGTCAAAGATATGGCGCGCCGTGTCAGCGACATGGTGATTGACATCTTGGCACTTGGGATTGATCCGGAAAAATCCACGCTGTTCGTGCAGTCGATGGTGCCAGAACACACCGAACTTTGTTGGATTTTTAACAACGTGACCGGGCATGGCGACCTTGAGCGCATGACTCAGTTCAAAGATAAATCGGGGTCGCAACCTGACAACATCAATGTTGGCTTGTTCGACTACCCGGTGCTGCAAGCGGCCGACATCTTACTGTACAAGGCCGAGCTGGTGCCGGTAGGCCAAGACCAAGTGCAGCACATTGAGTTGGCGCGGCGCATCAGCAAAAGTTTTAATCATCGCTGGGGCAAAGTGTTCCCCGAGTGCCAACCGCTGCTGACCAACTTGCCGAAGTTGCTCGGCCTCGATGGTAAAGCCAAAATGTCGAAGTCGTTGGGCAACCACATTCCGCTATCGGTGTTTGGCAATGATAAAGCCCTGCGCAAATTGCTGGGCCGTGCGGTCACCGACGAAAAACGGGTGAATCGCGAAGACGTAGGTAATCCCGATGATTGTAATGTCTACTCCATGCACAAAACGGTTTCGTCAGAAGCCGACTTGGCGTGGGTGCGCGAAGGCTGCACCACCGCCGGCATTGGCTGCGTCGATTGCAAGGGCCGGTTGGCTGACAATCTCAACAACCTCTTCGCCGGTTACGTCGAGCGTCGCGCTGAGTTGGTGGCTCATCCCGAGCGCGTCAAAGAGATTCTGTACGCCGGGGCCGCCAAAGCGCGGGCCGTAGCGCAAAAAACAATGGACGAAGTTCGCGCCAAACTTGGGTTATGGCGCTAGCACTTTCTTCGCGACGGATTGGCGCGGCGGCGGCGGTCAGTGCGCTGGCCGCGTTGGCGTTGGCGGCGGCGGTCGCCGGGCGCAGTTGTCGAGTGACCGACCCCGGCCCCGACGAAGCGGTGCGCGATATGATTCGTGCGGCGCAGGCAGGCGAGCGGCAATTGGTATTTGAGTTGTTGAGCCCGAGTACACAGGTTCGCCTTGCTGAACGAGCCCGCGAAGCCACTGAAAAGGCTGGCGCGAGTTTGCGATTTACCGCGATGGATCTCATCAGCATCGGGCCGTCCGACAATATCGCGCCGCCCACCGACATCACTGTACTCGACGAGCGCAATGGTCGTGCGGTGGTTGAAGTGGTGAGTCCCCAGGGGCGGTCGCGGGTTGAGCTGGTGCAGATTGATGGACGATGGCGCATTGAGATGGTGGGCTATTAGCCGTAGCCAAATCCTGAAAATTCCCGGAGCCGCTTGGCGTCGTCGGTGCGTTCCCCGGCGGCGTCACGCAAACATAGCGTGGTGGTGCGAGGCGTCGGGCCTGAGCCTGGCATGAACGTGGCTTTGTCGTCGGAGTTGGTCGGCGTGTGCCGCAAGACCCACACCGAAAACAGCGGCCGTTCGCCAGCGCGCGGAAGCACCACGGTCCGAGCGTCGACCTGTAAGTTATGGATCGTCGCTGCGGCATGGACCCGCGGCTCGGCGTCGGCGTCGCCGCATAACACCAGCGGCGCGCCGGTTGCCAACAGGCCGGCGCCGGTCGCGATATAGGCTTCAACCCCGCCGCGATATTCGATGCGCGCATATGCACGCTGCTCATCCATCGCATCAAGCGCAGTGCTTGGCGGAAAATAAGGTGGGGTGCCAGTGACCAGATCAAAGTGTTGCCCGAGTTGCGCAATTGCCGTGGGGTCGCGCAAGTCACCATGAAAGGCTTGCACTCGAGCGGTGAGGCCGTTGTCGACGATATTGCGCTGGACCAAATCAAACGACATTTGTTGCGCTTCGATGCCG
>JAGPDK010000195.1 GCA_018057605.1 Kofleriaceae bacterium
GACTTTGCTTCTGAAGCGGCGACGGGTGTGCTTGATGAACCTCTCAAGACGACGATCGAAAGTGAAGACAATGTAGATGAAGAACAGTTGGTCGACTGGCGCCCAACCTGAATTCAAAATCCGCCGTGCAGGCGACGCGCAGGCGTTGACAACGCGGCGTAAATGGAAGTAAACGTACTGCAACAGCCGGGCGCTTAACTCAGCGGCAGAGTGGTACCTTCACACGGTACAAGTCGTAGGTTCAATCCCTACAGCGCCCACCACAACAGGTTCGTGGCCGGGATACCGCGAGTTTCAAAACTCCACGGTTTGGTCCATGGCGGCGCCGGCGATGACCGGGCCGGGTCGGGTTGCACCGCTGCGGGTTCAAGGATTCATGCCGCACCAATCGCCTCGGACGCGGTTGGGTGCATCGCGCACGGTGCCGTGTTACCAACGCGGCATGGCTACACAAAAAGTAATCAGCACGGCCGCGGCACCAGCGGCCATCGGTCCGTATTCGCAAGCCATCGCGGTGCCGATGGGCCCCCAGTCGATGGTATTTTGTTCTGGGCAAATACCGTTGGATCCACGTACCGGCGAGGTGGTCGTCGGCGATATCTCAGTACAAACCCAGCGTGTCATGGACAACCTCCTGGCGGTCTTAACGGCAGCCGGCGCCACGTTTGGCGACGTTGTTAAGACCACAATCTTTCTAGCCGACATGGGTGATTTTGCTGCGGTCAACGCGGTGTACGCCCAGCATTTCAGTGCGAACCCTCCGGCCCGTGCGACCGTACAAGCGGCGCGGCTGCCACGCGATGTGCGGGTCGAAATTGACTGTATTGCGATGGTTGCTGCGTGAGCGGCCACGGCGTCACCGGCGGCGCTTCGAGCGGCGGCCCGATCACCTCGGTGTTGTCCGAAAACCGGACGTTCCCGCCGGCGCATGATCATCACGCGCGCGTTGGATCGATGGCTGCGTATCACGTGATGTGTGAACGTGCCGAGCGTGATCCGGATGGTTACTGGAGTGAGGTGGCGGGCGACTTATGGTGGGCGCGCGGCTGGGACAAAGTTGTCGACTGGCAACCAGATGCGCCGAGTTGGAATGCAACATGGTTTGTCGGCGGCAAAACCAATGCCGCCGTGAACTGTGTTGATCGACACCTCGGCGGTTGGCGGCGCAACAAGGCGGCCATCTTGTTTGAGGGCGAACCGGGCGATACCCGGATTCTGACCTACGCCGAATTGCATCGCGAAGTGTGCAAAGCTGCCAACGCACTCACCGCGTTGGGTGTGGTCGCGGGTGATTTTGTCGCGATCTACATGCCGATGATTCCCGAAGCGGTGGTGGCGATGCTGGCATGCGCTCGGCTCGGGGCGCCGCATACGGTGGTGTTCGGCGGCTTTGCTGCTGAAGCGCTGCATGATCGCCTCAATGATTCCCAAGCTAAGGTTGTCATCACGGCCGACGGTGGTTGGCGGCGTGGCCACGCGATTTCACTCAAAGACAACGTCGATCGAGCGGTTCACGATACCCCGGTGCAGCATATTGTCGTCGTCAAACGCACAGCGCAGGCGGTGACGTGGACACTCGGCCGCGATCATTGGTGGCATGACGTTGTTGATGGTGCGAGTGCCAAGCACGAAGCCCAAGCGTTTGATGCCGAGCATCCGCTGTTTTCGCTGTACACCAGCGGCACCACCGGCAAACCCAAAGGCATTTTGCATACCACGGGCGGTTATTTGGTGAATGCGATGCACTCGGCGCGGCTGGTGTTTGATTTGCGCGAAGAAGACATCTTCTGGTGTACGGCGGATATTGGTTGGGTTACTGGTCACTCGTATGTCACGTATGGACCGTTGGCCAACGGTGCCACGGTGTTGTTGTATGAAGGCGCGCCTAATCACCCCGAGCCGGATCGCTTTTGGCAAATGATCGAGCGCTGGCGGGTGACGACCTTCTACACCGCGCCAACCGCGATTCGAGCATTTATGCGCTGGGGCGATGCGCTACCTGCAAAACACGATTTGTCGTCGCTGCGTTTGCTGGGGTCGGTGGGCGAGCCGATTAATCCTGAGGCCTGGATGTGGTACCGCGAAAAAATCGGCGGCAATCGTTGCCCGGTGGTGGACACCTGGTGGCAAACCGAAACCGGTGCCATCATGATTTCACCGTTGCCGGGGGCGACCCCCACCAAACCTGGCTCGGCAACGTTGCCCTTGCCAGGCATGCTCATTGATGTTGTGAAAAAAGACGGCACGCGATGCGCCGACAATGAAGGCGGCTTTCTGGTGATCAAGCGTCCGTGGCCGTCGATGTTGCGTACGATTTGGGGCGATCACGAACGCTTCGAAAAAGCCTATTTCAGTGAAATCCCAGGTTTGTACTTTGCCGGTGATGGCGCGCGACGCGATGCCGATGGTTACATCTGGGTGATGGGCCGGGTCGATGACGTGATCAACGTTGCCGGCCATCGCTTGTCGACGATGGAGATCGAAAGTGCGCTGGTGTCTCACCCCAGCGTCGCCGAAGCCGCGGTTGTTGGCCGCCCCGATGATCTCAAAGGCCAAGCCATCGTGGCCTTCGTGACGCCTAAACATGGCATTCGCGCCGACGATGCGTTGGCCAAAGTGTTACGCCAACATGTGGTTGAGCAAATTGGCGCATTGGCACGGCCCGAGGAAGTCCGGTTCGCTGAAGCCTTGCCCAAAACTCGCTCGGGCAAAATTATGCGGCGCCTATTGCGCGAAGTGGCCTCGGGTTCCAAAGCTCACGGCGATACCACCACCCTCGAAGATCAAAGCGTGCTCGAAACCTTGGCGCAAGCCTTTACCGACGAGTAGGGCCAGTGTGCGGTCTATCGCGGGTTAACCGCATTTTTCGATGACGATGAGGCAGTTGGAATCGGGCAGGGCCACCGGTTGGCCACGGCCGTCGAGTAACTCGATTTTGCCGGCCAACCCGGCTTGGTACCCAGGCTGCAAATAGCTGCGCTGTGGCAGCGGAATATCAACGATGCTGGCCTGGGCGGGGCCGCCGAGCCAAGCGACGATGGTCGCGATATATTCGTCGTACGGCAATACGCCGTACTGTTCGCGCACTTCGTACGGAAAGCTGGCCGGGCCCCAGGTGTAGGTGTACAAAAATTCCATTGCGTCGCTGGTGGTGAGTTCGACCATGGCGTCGCCGGATTCGGTGAACTTGATCTGCCGACCCTCAAATTGCGCAACGAACTGATCGAAAAAACTGCGCGCATCGGCAGCGATGAAGCGCATGCGACGGATGCCTGGCGTCGGCATGACGCCATCGCGGATCACGATGCGCCCCCCCAGCCGCAGCGTGCCCCAGGTCGCGCGCAATAAATCGCGGACTGATTCAAGTCGGAATCGTCGAGGTTTCGGATCGTTGTCGCCGGGGCGCTCAATGTAGCTGTAAATCTCATGCAAAATGCTGCAGTAGATCACGGTGTCGACAGTGCCGGGCGTCACCAGCGTGGGCAGCGCAAACGCATCACCGGAGATGAGCGTCCAACGCTTGTGCTCACGATTTTTACGCACGGTGAGTGCAGCGATAACTTCACTCGAAATGTCGAGGCCGACCACGTTGCTCGTGGGCAAACGGGTTTCTAATAGATCAAGCACGATGCCGCCACCCGGGCCAACTTCAATGATAGTGCCGGGCTTGACGTAATCGAGCATGCGTTCTTTGTCAGTGCGCGCAGCATTCATGGTGGCGAGATAGTTGGCTTCGTTGGCAACGCGATCGAATTGATCTTTGCGTAAGCCATACAGGTCGCACAGTGCTTTGAGGGTCGAATGAAATGCCGTCGACGATTTGCGTTCGTAAATGGCCAGCAAGGTAAGCAGCGCGCCGCCTTCTTCGCCGTCGTCGAGCTCAAACCAAAGTGCTTGTTGGCCGCCGATGGTGCCGGCTAATGCACCTAATGGTGTTAGCGATGCGGTGCCGGCGAGCGCGTCGCCCAGGGTGCAGCGCGCCAACGATGTTTCGAGCAACCGCAACCGATAACGCGCACGTGGAAGGCTGCCGTTCAACGGCGCGACCAACCGGGCGAAATTAACATGCCACGAACGCGTAGTGTCAATGCCTGCAACGTGCGCTACACCTACGGCCGCGGCGAGGAGCGTCAGATGCGCGGCGGGTGTCAGTTCGGCCAGTGCCGCTTCGCAATACCAAAGTTGGCATTGGGCAAAAGCGTTGGTAAAAGCCGACGTTGCGGTGGCGTCAGCTCCTAACAACCGTAGGCAACTTGTCTCGATGTCGGCCAGCGCTTCGCCGTGGCTGAGCCGGCTCGCGCGCAACGCTTGTAATCGATGCAGCAGCGACGGCGGCGCGACGGTGCGGTCATCGTCGATAATAACCGTATGCAGATTTTCAAATTGTGCGAACAAAGCACTGGTCATCAAATCGTGACGGACCGCAGCTGTGTCACAAATATTGATCACGGCGAGCGCATCCACCACGAAGTTGAACGGCAGGGCTGCCGACGCCGCTGCGTCGGCCAGCCGGGCGCGTAGGTCTTGCAGCATGGGCATGGGCGTTTCGCCGCGAATAGTTTGGCCAACCAACCCGTGATTGGCGATCAGTGCCAATGCTACGTTTTGCACCAGGCCCGGTGCCGTGTTCGCCGTGTCAGCCCAGCATCGTTCGACCAACGTGGCGCTGGCAATATTGTGAACGGAAGTGTCGATGTCGCTTGGCACCGCACCGCCTTTGCTGCAATCAAGATGCACCAACGCGAAGCGAACGGTAGCAGCAAGGCCGGCGGCTTCGATGCGGTGCCACCGCGCCCGCAGATTTTGCCATTGCACATCCGTCAACGCGGCGTATTGCCTGCGCTGATCGGCGGCGAGGGCGCCGAGCCAGGTGCCCAACGCACGATGTACTGAATGATCGAACAACGGTCGCGTGGCGACCTCGGCGATCGGTGCGTCATGTTCAACCATCGCAGGCAGCACCGCTGCGAGGCGCACCACCTCAGGTGCTAGCTGTGTCAGCCGTTTGGCCGCCGGCGCATCGGCGTCGCACATGGCATACAACAGCACTGTCGTGGTGTTGGCGTCGCCCCACAGTTGCCGCGTGGCGGCTTCGTCGTCGAGCTGCAGCCAAGCAATGGCGAGCCGTTGCGCGTCGCCCGCGCGAGCTTGCAACCGTCCGATTGCGTTAGCACCTAGCGCGTTCATTCGCTGCAACGCTTGGTTGCAGCAGGGAGCACTTTGCCGGGATTGAGCAATTCGGCTGGATCCCACATGCGTTTCCAGCGTCGCTGCCATTCCAACACGCGTTCGCTTTGTTCCATCGGCATAAAGTCCCGCTTGGCCAAGCCGATGCCATGTTCGCCCGATAAGGTGCCACGCAGCTCCATGGTGTGGGCAAATACCTGGTGGGCTGCAGCCATCATGCGTTGCTTATTTGCAGGGTCATGCGGATCATCATTCGATAAAAGATTGACGTGTAGATTGCCATCGCCAGCGTGGCCGAATACCGCAATCTCGATGCCGGTGGCCGCTGCAACACGATCTACGCGTGCCAACATTTCGACTAGTTTGCCACGCGGTACGCAAATGTCCTCGTTGACTTTGGTGCGATTGCCTTCTTTAAGCGACGGTGAAATGAGGCGACGCGCTTCCCACAAGGCTCGGCGTTCGGCGGGGTCGGCCGCGATAAGCACATCAATTGCGCCTAATTCATCACAGCGCATGCCGATTTGTTCCATCTGCCGCGTCACGGTCTCGGCATCACCGTCGAGTTCGATGAGGACAATGGCCCCGGCGTCGACGGGAAATCGATAGCGACTCTTGGGGCGTACGTAGTCGATGGACGCACGGTCAGCGATTTCTAAAATGGCAGGGCGCACACCTTCGCGCAGCAGGGTCGAAATACAGGCACCAGCGCTCAGTGCATCCTTGAAAACGGCTAATACTGTGGAGGCGGCCGGAGGTTTCGGTAAGAGTTTGATCGTGAGTTCGGTGATCACGCCAAAGGTGCCTTCGGAGCCAACGAAGCCAGCGACCAAATCATAGCCAGTCACTCCTTTGGCGGTGCGGCGGCCGATGCGCAAGATTTCCCCACCCATGAGGGCAACTTCGAGACCCAAGATGTATTCGCGTGTTACGCCATATTTGAACGCGCGCAATCCACCGGCGTTGGTTGCAGCGTTGCCGCCGATCGAACACCAATCAAGTGACGCTGGATCGGGTGGATAGAACATACCCGCCGCTTCAGCCGCCACGGCAATATCGCCGGTAACAACGCCAGGCTCGACCACGGCGAGCAGATCATCGGGATTTATTTCGATGACGCGCTTCATGCGCTCGGTCGACAAAACCACGCCACCGGCAATGGGCAAGGCGCCACCGACCATGCCGCTGCCCGCGCCACGCGGGGTGACCGCTACCTGGCGCTCGGCGCAAATTCGCAACACCGCCGCCACTTGTTCGGTGCTTTCGCAAAGCGCCGCGCAATCCGGTGGGTAATACACGGGGAACGGCGATTCATCGCGGCCGTAGTCTTCAAGTTTTTCATTGCCTGGGCCAATGATCCGCTCGGCACCGAGTTCGCGTTCGAGTATCGCGACGATGTTGGTCATGTTGCACCGTGAGTCTACTGCGAAAACCGCTTGGCTGGCATAGGCCGTGGCCAGTCGACCCGCGGAAATGTGGTGCGTTATAGGGGCGAGCAGGCCGCCAAGCCAAAAAAATCGGCGGCGGCGCGAGCTGAACAGAGGCCTTGGTCGAGTAAAAACGGCCCAGCCGTGCCACAGCCATTGCGAGGGTCAACCGCGGCGCCATGATTCATGCCGGTGACGCTCCAATAATCAACCAGCGTCGTGCCAGCGGCGTTGCGATATTCACGGTGGGTTGCTGCCCCGACGGTAGTTGTGGCATCGGCCGTGGCGTCGATAGCGTTGACGTTGGTGAATTGCGCAACCATGGCCAGCGCGTTGCCGCTGTTAACCGTGCTGTCGGCGCTGCCATGCCAAATGCTCAGGCGCGGCGCTCGCGTCAAGTTCGCACCTGCAGCGGTGCGCACCAGGTCGCCCCATTGCGCAGCGGTTTTGGTAGGCGGAGCCGACATGCACGACAAGCCTTCATTTGCATTGCCGGCGCAACGAAACGGTAGCCCGGCCATGGCCGCACCGGCGGAGAACACGTCGGGGTGGGTTGCAAGCAAAACCGTGGTCATGGCTCCGCCCGCCGACAAACCAGTTACATAAATTCGCGATGCGTCGACGCTGTAGGTTTGTTTGAGGGTGTTGACGATGGAAATGATCGACGTGACTTCATTGCCGGTACGGGTTTGTTCGCTGGTCGAATACCAGTTGAAACAGGCGTTATTTGCCGTGGTCTGCGGGTATGCAACGATAAAGCCGTTGTGATCGGCAAGTTGATTCCAGCCGGTTTTGGCGTAGGCCGCGCCAGTTTGCGAACAGCCGTGTAACGCGATCACCAAAGCTGGATGCGTCGGCTTGATGGTAGGGACGTAAACGGCAACGGTTAAATTGCCAGGGTTGGCACCGAAGATGGTGAGTGAGGCCAAGGCGCTTGCCGCCGGTGCGGTCGGGCAGGTGGCGGGCGCATCAGGCTTGGCATCGAGTCTGCTATCGCGAGTCGCTGGGCCATCGAAGCTGGTCGCACCATCTTTGGGCGCGGTGGCAGGATCGGCACACGCTTGCAGTAGCATCGCGAGCAAGGCGGTGAGCATGGGCGCTATGCATTTCACCAGGCTGCTGTCGCATGCAGCGTCGTCGCTGTCAAACTGCATTTGGTGACAGTACGGATACGGCGTGGCGCTGCATCAGCCGGGATGACCTTGTGGGTGTTGTCAACGGCTTAAGGCCCGGCGCTGGATCTTGGTTCAAGCGTTCCCGACTACGGCGTGATCTGCCAAACTTCCAGGGTGTTTACCCGGTCCTGGTGTTCGGCGCCGGACGAATGCCAGGTAACTAGCACCAGCTTGAGCGAAGGAACCCATGCTGCCCACATGAGCGTTGGAGAGTACTCGCAATGAAACGTCGGACACGGGTAGATCCGGCGCTCTGCGAGTGTGGAATTTTTTTGCAGGAGGCGCATGACTCCGCTGATTTCGGCGATCCCGAGCTTTGCACCAGGAAATCGCGCAGCGTTCGTGCCGTTTGGCTTGGTGGAGAACCGCGATATCTCGGCGTCAAGCGGCTCGAAGCCAAGGTCGCGGAGTACCAGGTTGGCGGCATCGATCCGGACCGCGATTCCATCTGCGCGGTCGCGCAGGTCGTCGTAGCTCCACGTCATTTCGAGCGGCGCACGATCGAGCAGCGACGCAATTGCGACAATCGCTCCGCGCCGGTCGACGATTACCAGCTCGACATCGCGGCGGTCCCGATCGGCGCGGTGGTAGTCCCCGTCACCGAATGGAGCTTCGCGCAGGATGGCAAGTAGTTCGTGGGTGGTGGAGCGAGCGATGAGCGGCGAGCGAATGCCGCCGATCTGGGCCTTCCCGGGGACAGCGCTGCGCAGCTTGGCCCACGGCTGCTCGACCAGCAGCGGCGCAAGCATTGGATCAAATGCAAGCTCCACGTACGACGAGATGGGCGACCGGCTCAATGGCTGGAGCGCCAGCGCCGCAGCCGATCGATTTCCCAGCCGGAGTTCGACGCGCGCAAGGTCGCGTGCCGCGCGCTGATAGGACGGATCAGCGGCCAGCGCTGACCGCAGGTGACGTTGCGCATCGGCGAACTCACCGCGGCTCTCAGCTTGCCATGCGGACGCTCGGCTCAGGTGGGCGCGTGCGCAGGTTAGTGGAATCGCGCGCGTGCCCATGCCGCAGCCCTGCTCTTCGACCAGGAGCGTGTGGGTCTTGCGATCATACCTGCCGCTCACGAACTTCGGACTGCATCCCGAGACCGGATTAGGCTCGACGCCCGCGAGCTCGGAGATCTGGAGCTCGATCGACCCCGTGCGGAACACGCCATCGCGCAGGTCAATGACCAGATCTGCCGGCAGGTCACCACCGGTTGCGAGCTTGACTGGATTCGCTCGCGCAGTAGTTGCTAAGCCTACGAGCACCAGCAAAGACAGGAGGAGGTTGTTTGCCATCGGCACGGAGAACGTCTGCACGCCTGGCAGTATTCCAATTTGTTGAGCTTCACGTTGGAGGCGCCAGCCAGATCCAAGTTCCCGAAACTGCCACGGATTGCGTTCGCGTATCTCCGCGCATATGTGCTCGGGTTGAGACCCCTAGTGCGTCAACCCGTGCGGCTGCGCATCATGCCTCGCGGCTAGGCCGCATGTGGCAAGGCCAGCCGAGCTCCTGTTTCAAACCGTGAGCGGAACTACACAACGCACGGAACCAATACGCTGCTGCTCCAGCGTGAAGCTGCGATGCGTCACAAT
>JAGPDK010000654.1 GCA_018057605.1 Kofleriaceae bacterium
ATCGCAATCATCGACTCTTGTACTGCATCTTCGCAATCCGCAGCACTGCCTAACATCATCGCAAGATGTTTGCGTACCAGCTTGTACAGCTCGACGAGTAATTGTTGGCGGGCCGTCGCATCGAGCATGGCAATCTGGGCCAACCCAGCGAGCTCATGTGGCGTCACGCCCCGGTTAGTAACAGAAACTTTTCGCTTTCCGCGTCTTTTTTTGACGAATCTGGCTTCGGCCCTGCACTAAACAACCATGACGATTCATCGATTTGGTGCTTGGGTGCTTGCCGCACTTCTTTGTTCTACAACTGCGCTCGCTGCGGTGCAGGCGCAACCTAGTCCAGCGCTGCGCGTTGATGCGGCCTTGTTGACTCGCCGCATCTCGGAGCAATTAGCAACCGAAGGCACAGTGCTGTCGCGGCTCGGCCTTACCGTGCAGGTGGAGGCCATCGGCGACAAATTCTTGTTGTCGTTGCTCGATACAGTTACCGGACAAGTGGTCGCGTCGAGCAAAGCTGAGAATTTACCTGCCGACCCCGAAGCTGCGGTAGCAACGGTGACCCACATTGTGGCAGATATGGTGGCACGAACGCGTACGCCCGCAACCGCCATCGCAACTGCGTCGAACGAGGCCGTGACGCTTGAAGAAGGCAAACGAATTAGGGCGTTTCGTGAAAAACAAATCGGTATGACCCCAACTCCCGTAATATTTAGTTCCGTATTAGGGGTCTTTTCGCCAACCATCTGGATTCCAACAACCGGCTCGTTCAAAGCTCCCATGAGCTTAGATGCATTCTACCGACTGGTCGGTCGCCCTGACTATGCTGCCCGCTATCACGCTCGTCGAAAAAAAGGTCAAATTCTAGTAATTGCAAGTACGCTGCTTGGGTCTGCAGGGATCCTGTACGGCTCGGTTCGCACACTCGAAAACCAGAGTGGTGGTGGGTCCATTAGCCTAATGAGCGCCGGTTGTTTGGTTCTGGGCGTAACCCTGGGCAGCTATTTGATATCGACCGCAGGCGAAAGCGCCGAAACTCACATCGCCCTCGCCGAAGCCTACAATCAGCGGCTGCGCACCGAGCTGCGAATCCCAGATTCGGTATCGGCGCGCCAACGCACCAAGCCAACGTACTCCAACCGTGTTGCGATCACACCGCTTGCTGGGCCATCTGGCGGCGGCTTGTCGCTAGCTGGTAGTTTCTAGCGTTGGCGTGGCGGCGGCCGACTTGTACCCTGTGACATTTCCCAACAGTAGGTGCGTCGTTGAAGCGCCCAAGCCTAGCGGCTACTTGATCAATTCAAACAAGCCGGCTGCGCCTTGGCCGCCGCCGATGCACATCGAGACCACGCCGTAGCGGCCGCCGCGGCGACGCAGTTCGTGCAAGATGCTGGCGGTCAACTTAGCACCGGTGCAGCCGAGTGGGTGGCCCAAGGCGATGGCGCCGCCGTTGACGTTGAGTTTGTCGTCGGGGATGCCGAGTTCTTTTTGGCAGTACACCGATTGTGATGCAAACGCTTCGTTGATTTCGAACAAATCGATATCACCAACGGTGAGGCCAGCTTTGGCCAACAATTTTTGAATCGCTGGTAGCGGCCCAATGCCCATGATTTCTGGATCAACGCCGACCACTGCAAAGCCGCGCAAATAGCCCAGGCCTTTGATGCCAAGTTGTTTGGCTTTAGCTGCGCTCATCACCAACGCGGCGGCGGCGCCGTCCGACAGCGGCGACGAATTGCCTGCCGTGACCGAGCCGCCAATCGAAAATGCTGCCGGCAATTTGCCGAGGCCTTCGAGGGTGGTTTCTGCGCGCGGCAATTCGTCGACGATAAAGTCTTTGAACACGCGTTCGCTGCCGTTAAAACCAATGGCGCGGACTGGCACGATTTCAGATTTGAAAACGCCTTTTTCCAGTGCGGCTTTAGCCTTCATCTGGCTGGCGAAGGCAAACTTGTCTTGCATCTCACGCGTGATGCCAAAACGTTTGGCCACGTTTTCTGCCGTGATGCCCATCGGCGTGTTGGCGCCGGGCATTTTGTCCATCAATTCCGGCGAAGCCGAAATGTGGAAGCCGGTCATCGGCACCGACGTCATCGATTCGACACCACCGGCCAGCACAATTTCCGACGAGCCGAAGGCGATTTGCCCAGCCGCCGTTGCGATCGCTTGCAAGCCCGACGAGCAGAAGCGATTGATGGTTTGGCCTGGCACGTCTTGGCCGAGGTCGGCGAGCAGCGCGATCAACCGCGCGACATTGAGGCCTTGTTCGCCTTCAGGCATGGCGCAACCGAGCACTACGTCGTCGATCATCGACGCTTGCACTTGCGGATTGCGCGCCATCAGGCCGCGAAGTACGTCGGCGGCCAATTCATCGGGCCGTTTGGTCGCCAGTGAGCCCTTGTGGCCACGACCTACAGCACTACGAACAGCGTCGGCAATAATGATGTCTTGCATAAATTCTCCTAGCGAAACTCTGCGGGGCAGAGGGTGTTGATGTTCTCGGAAAAATCCACTCAAGCGGTGAATGGAAGTTCTATCCAGAAGCACGAGGCGCCTGACTGGCAAGGCGCGGCGAGACCCGCACCGCAGCGTACTGGTGGGTACGCGAGGAGCGGAAGCGGAGCCGCAACGCCGCCAGGCAGGATGGATCGTGCTTCAGTCTTCATGGCAGTGCTTAGTTGCGGAGAGGTTTTTGGTTCATCAGCATGTATTGCAT
>JAGPDK010000655.1 GCA_018057605.1 Kofleriaceae bacterium
TTAAGATCACCAACCCAGCTTGCCACTGCGGCCGTGCCGCCGGTGGTTGCAGCAAAGCCGAAGCTGGCAGGCCCGTTGACCGTTGTGCTTGCCGTGCTACTGGCGACGGTGCCGATCGGAATTTGACCGCCAAACCAAGTAAAGATGCGCGCCGCCGTACCGACTTGACCAAGAACCATCAAGTCCTCGCGCAAATCGCCATCAACGTCTGGCCCGCCGCGACTACCGCCGCGCCGCACCACCACCAACCCAGTGCCGAACCGGCTGTTGGCGGTACCATTGATCGTCGTAAGCACCACGCCGGCCATCGCGGTCGTGGCAATTCCTAGCGCGTTGCCAGTGACATCGCCGCGCACAATCAGGGCCTGGCCCGCACCGTTATTGCCACGATACGCGGTAATCACAAGTTCGCGTGCGCCGTCGTTGTTCATGTCGTCAATCGTGGTGGCTTGGCTGCCCCACTCGGCGTTGCGAAACGCCGTGACGTAATCGATTCGCACGTCGCGCCCGATCACAAAACCACGCGGGGTCACGGTATCCGCAGCGCCTCGGCTACCGTCGGAACGAAACACGTAAACACTATCGCCGGCAGTAGTGGTGTCATCGCTGTAGGCCAGCAACACATCATCGCGAGTGACACCAGCGCGGGTTCGCCCGACGACATGCAGGTTGGAGGCAAACCCCCGGCCAACCAAACTCTGCGGGTCTGCGATCAGGTCAACCACCGCACCGCCCAAGCCGCTCAGATCGCTATCCGACAGTGTAATATTTCCCGGTGCGGTGCCGCCATATACAATGACTGCGCCACCGACGTTGCCGCCGCCACCTGGTGCGGCGATAACTAAGTCAAGCGCGGTATCGTCGTCGATTTGGCCAACACCTAACCGGGTACCCAGCTTAGCGCCAGCAAACCAGCCAGCGCTAGCGGCCACACGAATCACCGCATCGGCGGTCGCTGATGTCCGGGTTCCGGACGTTAACGTCGCGCCGCCGCGAAAAATGTAGACACGACCGTCGCCTGAGCCGGGCGCACCAACGTACAAGTCGTCACGGGCCGGATTGCTACTTGGCATCGCCGTGAGCGCCGTACCAAACCTTTCACTCGCGCCACCGAGCAGGACAATATCGGGGCTACTCGCCACGCCGCCGGCCGAGCCAAAATACACAAACACCGCACCCGACAACGCTGCGGCCCCGAGGTTTTGACCTGGCGCTGCAACCGCAAGATCGTCGAAGTCATCATCATTAAACCGGCCGTGGGCAATTGCCGCGCCGGTGTTGAGATTGCCCAGCGTCACGTTTGGGCCCGTCAACGCACCGGTTTGGTCCCAGGTTGGCGTTACCGGCCCCACCACCGATGCAACTGAGCGATTGCCCGCAGCATCGAGCGATGCCACCGCAAACCAATACGCCAATCCAGCGCGCAATCCAGGCACGGCGACCAGCTCGGTGGAGCCCGGCACGCTCGGAGCCGAGGTCGCGACCAGCGTGCCCGTGACGTTAAAGTTGGCATCTGACAGCGGCACGGTCGCGAAGCGCACTGCATAGCCAACGACGGCAACACCGTTATCCGACGGCGCACCAAATTGCAGCAACGCGCTTTGCCGATCCAGCGTGGTAACGGTTAAGCCATTTACAATAGGCGGTGCGGTGAGGTCAACACTGAGTTGCAGCGTGGCGCGACCAAACGAACCCGGCACCGTAGCGTCGACAACGATCACATGTTGCGGCGGCGATTGCGCCAACGTTAACGTGCGGCACCACGTCATCGCCGTCACCGTCGCTGGCAACGGCGGCCCGCCGTCGACGGCAACCGTCACAGTTGCACCAATTTTACTAACGGTGCCACACACCGGCGCAGTCAACGTTGAGCCAGTCACTGAGCCGTCGGCCCGACCCAACGTGCCATCGGCTGCAGGCGCAACAAACCCAACCGTAAGATCCGTGAGCGTGAGTTCGCAGGTTGGCAATACGGTTGCATTGCCCAAGCCATCGAGTGCGCTGGTGACCAACTGGTTGCGGCCGGGTTGCAAGGTGAGTTCTACCGTCGGGCCCGGCGTCGAGCTGGTGCCACTGCTGCTGATTACGGCCACCGCACTCGAACTCGCCGCGCCGGTAACGTTCACCACCGTCCCGGTGATCTGCACACCAAGCAAGCCAGCGTTGCTATCAGCTGTAGCACTCACCGTGTCGCCACAGCGCAAGCCACCATCGAGCGCTAGCGCTACGTTGGGCCCCTGATTGTCGAAATCAATCGTCGTCGAAGCGCGGGTTTCAATGCCAGCTTCGCTACGCACGGCAAACGTACATGGCGTGCTGCGCTCGCACGGCAGGCTGTTGCACACCGTCAGCCGCATCGCCACCTCGCCCGAGGCTGGCACGATCGCGGTTGGCATTGCGCCACAACTTGCGGTGACCGTGCGGCCAGCGCAGCTCGGCGAGACTTGCAACCCGACATCAACTTGCGCACCATTGTTGGCAACGCCATCAGCGTCGAGCGTCACCGCCTGCGTCGGGCTGAGCACGGCGATCGCGCAACCGTCGTACACCACGGCAAAATCACTGCGCGTCGCGCACTGATTGCCGGCGCGATCACTACCGGCCACGCCAATGATAAATTGTGCTGGCGTGGTCGGGGGGTTCACTGTGAGTTCGGCCGTGGTCCGGCCGTCGGCGGCAACCGCAGAGCCAAACACTTCAATC
>JAGPDK010000196.1 GCA_018057605.1 Kofleriaceae bacterium
GTTGTATACGGTGGCGGTGGGCAGCGCGCCCGCGCATGGTTTGATGCAAGCGTTGGCAGCTAGCACGCGGGGCACGGCCCGTACCTTGGCATCCATCGAAGACGTACCTACGGTGGCGCGGGCTTTCGCTTTCGATTGTGACAGTGTTGCCCAGCTACCGACGGTGAATTGGGGCACGCTTGCGGTGACCCAGCAATCTCCCACGGTGTTGCCGCGGCTGGGTGTCGGCCAAGCGTTGTTGGTAACCGGACGGCTTGCGACCGCCACGACGGCAACCATTCAAGTTGCCGGGCTTGATGTTGGCTTGATCCGTCGAGCGAGCCATCGCGCGCGCGCCGGCGCACTTTCGAAGCATGGCCAATTGGCACGGCAATGGGCGCGCGGGCAACTCCAAGCGATGAATCCGTGGAGTGCTGGAGCGGTGGCGCTGGCGCAACGCTATGGGGTGGTCACCGCCGGTGTGGCGCTCGTTGCCGCACGCGATGTCATCACCGTGCCCGGAGGGACCGCGCATAGCGTGGCAATTCCGGTTGATGCGCCAGCCGACCAAGTACGGTGGCGCGAAGAAATCCTGCAGGTCGATGCGGCCGAGGCGACCACACTGCCAGTCACGCCGCCAGTTATTGGGCCAGACCCGGCGCTGGCGCAACCCGTTGCGGTTGATGTGCGGACAGGCGCGCACAGCGTGGCAATGCCCGTCGTTCAAGGGGCGGTGGCGAAACCCGATGTGGTTGATGTGCGGGCCGCTCCGGTTTCGCCGCATGGCGCCACCGTTGCAACGCCGGATAGTGACGATACCGATGCCGAACCGCCGCTTCATCCTTCCGCCGACGCGCCGTCCGCCGCGAGCCTGCAAGAAGTTGTACCAGGCAACGAGGCTGTTCTCATCGGACATGGTTGGCGTCGCACGTTGACGCTGGCCTTGGGCCTGGGTGCGCGTACCGACGTAACAACCGAGGCGGCGGGGACCCGCTATGCTGGCGCGCTCAGCGGTTTGGTCGCCGGCTCATATCTATGGGGCAATCGCTGGTCGCTTGGCGGCGAAGTGGGCTTGGTGGCACGGTGGCCTAATGCGACCGTGTTGGCTCGTCCACTCATCACCGTGGGGCGGGCTGATCGCAACGCGCGCACATCGTTGCAGCTCGGCTTGGGCTACCAAGCTGCACTTGCGCCAACCGCGAGCGGAGCGATCGATGCAAGCGCATTTGCGGCGTCGCTGATGCTGCGGGTGCGGCTCGTCGACCTTGACCTTTTGCGTTGGTCCGTTGAAACCCGATTGAACACAGCCATCAATGGCAACGGTTTTAGCAACGATATTAGTGTTGGTGTCGCGCTGCATTGGTAGTCGCGCCGACCATCGCGCATATCGGCGACGCGGTGCGACGCCTGCGACACCCTGCGGCTCGTCGCTTTTTCATGAAATCCGGCAAGACAGCGTCCATGGTTAGCGGTATCCCATGATCATGAAAAAGCGAACCCACGCGTTGCTGCTCTGGCTTGCAGCCAGTTCTGGTTTAGTAACTGTAAGCGCCTGTGCCACTGGCCGTCCCGACACGACCATCGCGGCGCCAGCGCCAGGTTCGTTGGTCGACCGTGAAGCGCAAGACGTTGCACCCACCGCAACCCCGGTCGCGGCCGCCGCTGCAGCTGCGAAGACACCAGCGGTCAAAGTCCGCAGTGTTGAAGGCATTACCGAGTATCGCTTGGGCAACGGCATGCAGGTGTTGCTGTTCCCGGATGCATCACAAGCATCCGTGACCGTGAATATTACGTACTTGGTTGGTTCGCGCATGGAAGGGTACGGCGAAACCGGCATGGCGCACTTGCTAGAACACATGATGTTCAAAGGTAGCAAGAAGTTTCGCAACGTGCTCAAGCTCATCGACGAGCGAGGCGGTCAAGCCAACGGGACCACGTGGACCGATCGCACAAACTATTATGAGACGTTGCCGGCTTCCGACGAGAACTTGAATTGGGCGCTCGACCTCGAAGCCGATCGGATGTTGCATGCCACGATTTTGCCGGAAGATCTGGCAACCGAGTTCTCGGTGGTGCGCAACGAATTTGAAATGGGCGAAAATAACCCGCAGGCCATTCTCGAAGAGCGCATGGCCTCGACAGCGTTTCTCTGGCACAACTACGGCAAGTCGACGATTGGTTCGCGCGCCGACATTGAAAAGGTGCCGGTGGCAGCGCTGCGCGCATTTTACGAGAAATACTATCAGCCTGACAATGCCGTGCTCGTCGTTGCTGGCAAGTTCGATGAAGCTGCGGCGCTCGCGCTGGTCGAGAAAAAATTTGGTGTTTTGGCCAAGCCGAATCGCGTGATTGCGCCAACGTATACCGTCGAGCCACCGCAAGATGGTGAGCGTGAAGTTGTGCTGCGCCGCAACGGTGATGTCGCGGTTACAGGTGCCATGTGGCATACGCCGGGCGCTGCGTCGCCGGATTTCGTCGCGGTGAATGCGGCATTGGATATCTTGGCGCGCGAGCCTTCGGGCCGTTTGTACAAGAAGTTGGTCGATAGTAAACTGGCGGCTGACCTCAGTGGTAGCTCCTATAACTTTCGGGATCCGTATGTGACCCAGATAATTGCGCAAGTGCGCGATGTGAAGAACGTAGATCGGGTGCTAACTGAAATCGTTACGGCGGTCGAAGGCTTGGCAGCGTCGAAAATTGAGCCTGTCGAATTGGAGCGCTGGCGCGACGAGGCGCTTAAACAATATGAACTGATGTTTACCGACTCGCGGCGGTTGGCCGTCGAACTCTCGGAAGCGATTGCCTTGGGCGACTGGCGCACCTTGTTTGCGTCGCGTGAGCAGATTAAAAAAGTCACCCTTGCCGACGTAACCCGTGTTGCCAAGACGTACTTCAAGAAGAGCAATCGCACCAGTGGTCGGTTCTTGCCTACCAAAGACAACGATCGCGCACCGCAAGATGCAACCCCAGATGTCGCCGGCATCGTGCAAGGCATTGAGAGTGGCGCGGCCGCCCAAGCTGGCGAAGAATTTGCCGCGACCCATGACAACATCGATGCGCGGACGGTGCGCAAGGAGCTCAAGGGCGGGATTCGCGCTGCGTTGGTCAGCAAAAAAACTCGCGGTGGCAAGGTTGAACTCGCTTTGACGTTCCGCTTTGGCGATGAAAAATCGTTGCAAAAACAAGCAACCGTTGCCGAACTTGCCATCGCACTGCTTGAGCGTGGCACGACCAAAAAAACCTATACCGAAATCAGCGACTTGGAAAACAAGCTCAAGAGTCAAGTCTCGGTCAGCGGTGGTGCTGGTTCGATGCGCATTGGCATCAAGACCTTGCGCGATCAACTCGCGCCGGCCCTCGACCTCGCCGCAGAGATTGCCACCTCGCCGAGCTTCCCTGCGGCCGAACTCGAAGTTGTGCGGCAACAAACCCTGGCTGCGCTCGAAGAACAGCGCCAAGATCCTCAGAGTCTTGGGTTTTTGCAATTGCAGCGCGCACTGAGCAAATGGTCCAAAGATGATCCGCGCTATGTCATGAGCATTGAAGAGCAAATTGACGCAGTCAAAAAAGTGAAAATCAACGAGATCAAAGCGTTCTATCGAAACTTTGTTGGCGCTGGTCGCGGCGAGTTGACGGTGGTCGGTGACTTCGACGCTGACAAAGTCACCGCGCAAGTTGAAAAACTTTTTGGTGGTTGGGTTAGCAAAAAACCGTTTGCTCGCTTGGTTGACCAAGTCTTCGACGCGACCGCTGGCGAACAAGTCATCGACACCAAAGACAAGGAAATGGCCGCATTGGCGATGGGCTTTTCGATCGCGATGCGTTCCGATGACCCGGACTACGCGGCCTGGCTCATTGTTGGTCAAGTACTTGGTGGCGACACCGGGTCGCGGTTGTGGATGCGGGTCCGTGAAAAAGAAGGCTTGTCGTACGGTACCGGCGCATGGACCAGCGCCGATGACGAAGACGCGACTGGCTCGTTTGGCGCGTACGCGATCGTCGCGCCCGCCAACATGAATAAGGCGAAAGCTTCGATTCTTGAAGAAGTAAACAAGATGGCGGCCGGCGATGTTACCGAAGTTGAGTTGGCCCGAGCCAAAGAAGGTTGGGCCAAACAAGAGGACACCAACCTTTCCAATGACGGTTATGTGCGCAGCACGCTTGGGCGCAATGCCTACCTCGGCCGCACCATGGCCTGGCACAAAGCGCTGCGCGCCAAGATCGCGGGCGTGACTGCTGCCGATGTCGCTCGGGTTGCCAAGAAATACTTGGATCCGAAAAAGTTGGTGGTGATCGTCGCTGGTGACGTCGCCAAGTCGAACACCGGCAAATAGCAACTGGCTTGCGCACCGGACGCAACGTCCGCGATTGCCTCACAGCTGGAAGGTTGGCGGTTCGGCCGTGAGGGCGGGTGCCGGTGAGTCGGCTTGAGCGCTGTCCACCTGGCACAACGTGGCGACGTTAGCAGGATTACTTAGCGGTTCGCCTTGCTGTCTCGTCGCGACTATCCGCAATTCGTGTTTGAGGAATTCGACAAGTACGAGCGCACCTTCGCATACAGGGTTGTGCGCGGGTAGTCCGAGCCGTGCTGCCAAAGCGATGTCGTCGCGTTCTCGTGCAAAGGCCGCGCACTGTGTCCATTGTGTAGTGGTCGCCGCATGGCTGATGTCACCACGCCGCTCATCGACGATGTGCTGTCAGTCGCGCGTTACCGGCCGTGGACGCTGACATTTTCGTGGGCGACTCGTGTGATGCTGGTGCGACATCCGGCACTGGTCACCGCGCCGAAAAAACCTGATCCGTAGCAGCGAACGGTTCTTGCGGCGTCCTGCAGGTGATTATGGTGTGTCGCGCGGCGAACGCGCACACACTCTGTGCCGTCGTCGCGATTCAACGCTTCGGCTCGCGGATGAATTTGCATATTCATTTCCATGCGGTGATTCCGGCCGCTGTCTGGGCCTTGCGCGACGCCCTCGTCGTTATCGATTTACAGTCGACCATCGACGACGATATCGACGACATCGTTGGCGACATCTGTCACCGTGTCACCACGTACATCGACCGTCGGACCAATGACGGCTCACGCGCTGCAAAAGCCATCGACAATCCCGATGCACCACACCGCCGACGAACCCGACGGCGGTGGTGGCAACGCTTGCGCCGCGTCTTTGCCGTCGACCTCTTGCGTTGTCCGTGCCGCGCCGAGATGGACCTCAAACGCATCGGCGTGCTGTCGCGTGCACAAATGTCGGACGCACTCGATAGCATCTCGTCCGCCACCGCAAGCTGACCTGTGCTGATTTCATTGCGGCGTTCGGTTCTTTGCACGGATCCCGACGGGAGCCCTGCCGCGCTTTTGCCTGCGTTCCATCACCGTCGAATTCGTCACAATTTTTAGCGTCGATGAATGGACTTGAGTTGTCTTCGCCGGAAGAGCGTCGCCGACGCTTCCTCGCTTGCTAGTTTATGCTCCGTTGATAATCGCGTTTGGATGCGCTACGTCTATTAGATGCGAAATGCGTCGGGCGTGCTCGTGTTTGCTGCTATGGCCGGATGCGCTCCCCATCGCAAGATCCCGATCTTCGTTGCCCCGGCCAGCGTTGAGGCCGAACGCGAGTCTCTGCTTGCGGGAAAGACCGTGCGCATCATGGTGAGCGGCGGCGAGTCGATCGACGTGCGTGCGGAGCAGACCGTCAACCTGTACCGTGGTTCGGTCCTGATGGGGTCGGTGCAGCTCGAGCGCGCGCTGCGCGCCTGCAGCTCAAGCTCGAGTTCGACGATCTCGGCTACGGTGGCCGGCGACATGCACGACATCAACAACGACAAGCTCGGTTCGTTCTGCGGAATGCCGGGCGTGTCGCGGCTCCAGGTGGGCACGTGGGAGTCAAAGGAACGCGACTGGCGAGCCGTACATCTCGGGCTCGCTCTGGGCGGGCTGGTTGCAGTGGGCGGGGTCGGGGCTTGCGCCGGTTTCTGCGAAAACCGAACGCTGCAAGGCACCTCGATCGCGATCGTAGGGGTCGCGGCCGTCGTGATGTTCGTGTCGCTTTTCAGGGAACTTGCCGACGAGGATCGGCAGTGACGGTCGGTTCAATCCGATGCGGGCGGAGGCGATAGTCCCGATGAAGTGCGCCGAACTCCCCGAGCCGTACGACGATGCTCACGATCGCGGCCTCACAACGCACGTGGCGTAGGGGGCAACAACCTCGCTACCAGCTAGTTGCCGACGCTGCGATAGTGCGAAGCAAGCGGCTATTTCGTGATGAACGACGTCGAGATCGCGCCGACATTGCCCGCGGCGTCGGCAACCCGCACCGCTAAGGTGTGCGTGCCTTTGGTGAGCGTGCGCGGCAGATCGATGCGCAAGGTTTCCGTGCTGTCATCAAAAAGCCCGTCGGCCGTGGTGCCGAGTTGCCATGGGCCATCGTCGACGGCGAAGGCCATCTCCGTTAGGCTGGTAATTGCGTCACTGGCGTTGCCGGTAGCCTTGGTGCCATCGACGCGCAGGCCTTCAATGACCGGGCGTTGATTGTCGATCGCAAATAGCGTCGAGGTGAAGTTCGCGGTTAACGAACGATCTGGCGAATTGGATGCAGCGTCCGAAGATGACACGCGTAGGCGATACCAGCCATCAGGGAACGACTCGGTATTCCATTCCCAGCTGGTTGTGGTTAGCGGAGTTTTGCCTGTCGCCAAGGCGCGCCAGTTGCTTTCACCATCGCGGCGGGCATCGATCGTATACGTGGTTTCATCGCTATCTTGATTGTCGATTTTCCACTTGATGCGCATCACCGGCGACCGCGCTTTGCCGGCGAAGTCTTTGAGCGTCGGCAAGGTTTCTTTGCTGGCTGGTTCAATCGTAATATCTTCGATCGTCGTCGCGTTATTTTGCGGCAAGTAAAACAGCGACACCCGGCGCAAGGTGGCGCGATCATCACGCAACGCCGCGCGAAATTGCAGATACCGCCCCGCCGGGCTGGCGATTTTGCCACCCCGTCCACCAAGCGCGGTCGGCCCAGCGGCGGCTTCGTTGCTTAACGTTTGCCACTCACTCCAGCCGGGCCCCGGTTTCGCGGTATTGCCGGTCCGGGTTTCGACCGCGACGTTGCCTTGGGATTGGAAGGTCAGGCGGCCGAACAACGACGACGCCTTGGCGTCAAACACATCGCTCACGTAGCTGGCTTTGCTGGCGCGGCCCCCGGCACGGTACAGCGCCGCTGCATCGTCGGTTGCGAATACCAAGGTTTTACCGTCCCACAACAGTTGCGATACCGCGCGTTCGTCGACGTCGAAGGCCGTCGTCACGGTTTGCTCACTATCGACCATGTAGATGCGGCCCTTATCCGCAGCGGCTGCATAAATGTTGCCATCGGCGTCGAGGGTCACCGCGGTGAAGTAGGTCTGGGTTAACGCATGCACTTGTTTCATGCGGCCGTCTTCGGTCACGTTGAACAACGCCCCGCGGCCTTTTTTTGCGCCGCGACGGCCAATGTCGGTTACGGGCGGGGGCTCTTTGTCGGCTCCGGGTTTCGAGCCGACATCCGGGGTTTTGGCCGCCGTGCCTTTGGCGGCGTTGGGCTTGTCGCCGGCTTCGACCGCGCTTGGGCTTTTGCCAGGCCCGGACGGCGGATCCTGCAAATCGTTGGCGGCAACAATGACACCGCCCCGGGTGGGCGCGAGTGCAATGGCGGAAATTTCATTGCCTGCGAAGTCCGCAATCGCCCGCGTGGTCCCGGCTTTGATATCGTAACGAAACACCAACGCGCGCTCACTGGTGCCGAACCACACGGCGTCGGCTTTTGCATCAACCGTGAGTGCGGTGACGCGTTTGTCGCCGGTGGCAAATACCTCTTTCACCGTGCGGCCGTTGATCGCATACAGTTTGCCGGAAGGGCCAACCCCCGCGTACACGGTGCCATTGCTGGCGACGCCCAATGACCAAATGGTTTCGACATCTTGGGTGGGCAGGGTGGCGACCACGCTGGCTTTGGCAGCGGCGACATCGATTTTGTACAGTTTGTTGCCTGGCATCGTTGCCGCGTACACGGTGCCGTTGGCAGCTTGCGTCAACGCGACCACGGCAATCGCGCCATCAATCGTAAGCAGCTGCTTGCTGTCTTTGCCGGTGACGCGAATGATACTGCCTTTGACATCCGACCCCAGCAGCAAGGAACCATCGGCCAAGCGCACGCTGGCCCAAATCGCATCGCTTTGCACGGCCGTGCGGCTTGACTCCCACCCTGGGCGCACCTCACCAAGCGAGTTGATAAAGGCGAATGTCGCATCGCCTTGGTCGAATTGACTATACGAGTCGACGGTCCACGATGACGTGACGACGGCTTGCGCCGTGATGGCAAATATTGAAACGCCGGCGATGGCGGCGGCAGCGACAAGAGTTGTACGAAGTTTCACAAGGGCTCCAATGCGAGAAAATATCAAACGCGAGTTACGGAGTAGAATCGGCATTGCGCACGCGCACCATCGTCGAAGCTGCACCACTGAGGGCTCGCTTGGTAGGTGACAAGGTGCGCACGACCGGTCGATAATTCTGAACTTTTTGCGACGTGGTGCCGGGGCGCAATTTGTCTTGCACCGACGCCGGGATGTCATGCAGTGCTTTGCCTTCGTAGGCTAAGCCATCTTCGGTATAGAGTGACACGGCCCAGACGTTGCCTGGCAAGAGTTTGCGAAATGCCGTAAGCAGCGAGCGTAGATCAACCGGCGGGGCCGCATCGACTTTTGCACTGTCTCCGGGGCTAACTTCGAGGCTAACAATCGCACCGGCCAAGTTCGCGGGCACATCGACGGGCACCTGCTCGACGATGTCGTCGCCGTTCCAGGATTCCATAACCACCGAGACATAGTTGCGTTGGCCTGCAATGAGTTGGTTGCCGGGCAAGCGCAGCTCTTTGATTTCGCCGTAATTGGTGTCGAACGTAAGATCGACTTTGACTTTTACGCTTTCGATTTTTACCGGCGCGTACGAGTTGTTGAACAACGGGCTCAATACGCGAATGCCCCGGGTCGAGTTCATTACCGACGCCGCACCATCGTTCGCGTATACGTAATCAACAAATGAAATCGGTTCGCCGCCCTTAATGCGAACCGAGGATTCGATCAAGGCCACTACATCGTCGCGGTCGGGCAGATAATACGCAATGGCGTTGGTCAACGCGCTGCCGGCCAAGCCTGGGGTTAGAAATTTATTGTCGGTCATTTGTACGTGAAACTCGCCGCGTTGTTTCGCGGATTTCGTGCCATACAAAATTTCGATATCGAGCGGAATCATCAGCGACCGCATCTTAAGATTGGCGGCGATCGACGATTGCCGATCCGACCACAGCGCGCCAATTT
>JAGPDK010000197.1 GCA_018057605.1 Kofleriaceae bacterium
TACGCCGGATGTGCGGCCGGGCAATCAAACCGCGCTTAAAACTCGGGCTCACCCCTTTGCGGTGTACCTCAATCGCATGCACCGCCGCATCCATGAGCTCTGGGGCTTTGGCTATTTGCAAGATCTCGAAAACCACGGTTCCAACGACGCACTCAACGATTTTGAACTCTGGACCAATCTGGAAATTGCGATCAATCCCGACGGCAGCATCTTCAAAGTCACGATTGTCAAAGCATCGGGCAAACTAGATTTTGACGTCGCAGCGATCGATGCGGTGCAAAGCTCGGGGCCGTACGAAGCCACGCCGGAAGCGATTCGCTCGGTCGATGGCCGGGTCTATATGCGGTGGGGATTTCACCGCGACTGGCGACAGTGCGGCACGTTTAACGTTGAGCCGTACATCTTGACGGATATTCCCGGCGGCGTGGTGCCGCTCGACGCTGGCGACCAACCCAAGCTACCCACACCGGCGATCAAACCCCGTGCGGTCACGCCTGATACCGACAGCAGCGCGCAAAATAAGTCGGTGCAGACGACGGTCAAAGATGACCAAGCGCTGTTTGCCGCCAATATGTGGGTCAGCAGTTTTGCGACCGCGCAAGTCAGCAAATTGCTTGACTATTCGTTGGTGCCGTTTGCGGCCGGCAACGATATTGCCGCCAAGACCAAAGCCGATCTCAAAGACTTATACACCGAACTCATTGTGGAAAGCGGCGCGATGCGCGACTGGAAACTTTATACCGGCGAGGAATACGCCGCCAAAGTGGGCGGCAAGGTGAAGTTAGCCGCCGATCGGTTGGTGTTGATCGTCACCACCGCGAAGAGCACCTTTGCGGTGATCTTGGCCAAGCTACCGTCGGGCGAATATCGCGCTACGCAAATCGCGCGGTGAATTGCGCCGGTGCTTGGCGCAGATACCGCAGCCAACAGCATGGGGCGAGCAGGCGCAGCGGCTAGGGGGCCGCGCTTACGTGCGGTTGGCCTTCTGGTGGTAACACCCGCGCAGCAAATAACCCTTTCGGGCCATCGGCTTCGTCGTACTCGACGGTTTGGCCCTCGGCAAGGCTGCGAAAGCCGTCGCCTTGGATCGATGAGTAGTGCACGAACACATCGGCGCCGTCGGGCAGACGCGAGATGAACCCATACCCCTTAGAGTCGTTGAACCATTTGACAGTACCTAACGCCATGATCGTCCTCCCTAAAACAACAACGAGAAACGGCATTGAATCATTCCCAATGCGTCATACAAGAACTTTTTCGAACAACCGACATAGCGCTGGAAAATTACAGTGACACTGTAATTTCGGAGTTCGTCTAGCTTGTAAGAACTGTCGTTTGAGATACGAATAATTCTGACAAATATGAGTCAAATGCCTGAAATGCATAAGATTTGTCCGCATCGATCGCAGCCGCCGCAGTTTTGCAGCACGCTTTTTCGCGTTGCAGTGCGTTTCTGGGATCTAAATCCCGTTGCGGCGGTCTAACGCCCAGAGGTTCGCCATGAAGTCTGTTGTCGCAGCTGTGATCGTGATGCTCGCGCTGGCGTCGGCCTGCGCCAAGCCGCCCGTGACGGCCGCTGCGGTCGCGCCGTCGCGCGCTGCGCCGGATATGGCTAACGCATCTGCTTTGCCGGTTGTGGTTAACGTTGCCAGTGCGCGCCCAACAATCAGTGCTAGCCACGCCAGTGATATCGAGGGCCTGGCTGTTACCCGCAGTGGCAGCGCTGCGCTGACACTTGATGGCAACGGCGGCGTGCGATTGTGGCCGAGTTTACGCGGTGATGTGGAACCTGTGATCGTGCAATTTAATGAACCGACGAAAATCGCGCTGGGCGAGCGCGCCGATTTTCTGGTAGCGGCCGCCATTGATGGCAGTGGTGGGTTGCAGATTCAGGTGCTAAGCAAATCCGGCGGCCAGGTGTTGCATGAAGCGATTCGTGGCGATGCGGAGTTTATCGACGTGGTGTTTGTTGCAGGCCAAGGCTTGTTGGCACTTTCGGCAGATCAACAATTGCATCGCATTGCTGACAATGGCCGAGTCACCCAAACCTTCACGATGCCACCGGGCATGCGCGCTGTCACATTGTGTCATGCCAACGGCGTGGTTGTCGCGCTTGCGCGAAATGCCGGCAACCCCGTGGCGTTGACACTTGGTGGCACTAGCGCGGCCCCAGTGTGGAGTGCGCCGTTCGTGTTACCCGCCACCTCGATGCTGGAGACGGTCAATCTTGACGCACATGGCCAACGTTTGGCGGTGGCCGTCGGTGCGCGGCCACCAGCGCAGTTGCCGCCGCCCGCGGCGGTTCCGCCAGCCAACGCGCCACCCGTGATTGTTGGGCCGACACGTGATCATGTCGCGGTTTATGCGTTGGCGAGCCGTACTGTGCTGGGACGCATAAACTTGCCTAGCAACGCCTTCACGGTAAATGCAGTGTTTCGCCCGGTCGTTGCTTTCATAACGAAGGACCGGTTGTATTACCGTGGGGCGGTGTCGGGCCAATTGGATCTGGGGGGCGTGACGCAGCCGACGCTGCCCGACACTTCCGCGGCTGCGGCCGATCCTTGGATCGCCGCACCTTCGCTGCCGATGGAGACCGAAGACAATCGCGGGCCGAGCGCGGCCGTCACGCTGGGCGCAGAAGGGTTACTTGTCGCGCATGGAAGGCATCTCCGGATCGAAACTAATGGCGCCACGAAATACCTTGGTTACCGCTACGCTCAATTGTGGCCGTTTGACACGCAAGGCAACGTGTTGCTGGCGTGGAATGACTCGCGGCGGACGTTGTTAACGTTCGACCCGGCTAAGGGCCAGGTGCGTGGCGCCAAGCATTCTGACTTGAGCGATATGGTGGCCTACGATGATCGGCATCGTATTGGTTTGGTGCGGGCCGCACAGGGCCGCGCATCTACCCTGCATATTGTCGCAATTTTTGATGATGAACCGACGATTACCGTGCCAAATGTTAGCGCAGATGCCTATTCGGTTCAGTTTGGTCAGCGCAGTTCGTTGTTGGCGCTGCACAACAACAAAGGGGAGATGGCGTTGGCCGTGTACGATCGAGTGCACAATACGGCTGGCAAACCATTTGTGGTCAAAGGCCGTGCCTACATTTACATGGTCGATCCAGCGTTAACCAGCGGTGTGGTCGCCTACAGCGCTACCTACAGCCCGAAGATTGCGGGCTTGGTTGAGATGGCCGTTACCGCGTATCAAATCGAAGCAGGTGAGGTGAAGGTCGCGCGCACTTTTCGGATTCCAGGATCAGTGTTTGCCGTCGCTCCATCGGGTGAGATTTACGTGGCGCGAAACGTCGAGCACCCCAATCAAACGCGTGGCTTTGATGTTTACCATGAGGGTGTCAAGGATCGCGAGTTGTTGCTGCCAGGCATGCCGGAACTGAGTCCTGATGGACGCCGGCTGGTCGTGTTCACGGGGACAAGGCTGAGTGTGTATGATGCAGCAGGGCAACGGCTGTGGGTGCAGAGCGCCGCGCGTGGGGCGCTGGTGTGGGCGGCCGATGGCCAACAGCTTTTCGTGGCGGCGGAAGGTGGCGTGATGACGTTCGATGCCGCCACCGGGGCCGCGACATCAAGGTGTGGTTGGCATTTTGGCCTGAGCAACGATATTCCTGAGGACGCAGGCCGGTCGCTTACTCGTTCAATCTGCGAACACGCGCTGTAGAAACAGCTCGACGCGCCTTGTCGCAGCGATCTGGTTGCGCGAGATTGCGGGCTCATGTCGCTTGCTCAAAAAGCCGCTCGGGGCGCGTTGTGGACCATTGCAACGAGTATCGGCGGCCGTGTCATTGGCGTGCTCGGCACGCTGATCATGACGCGGTTCATGGCACCGGATGCCATCGGTGAAGTGTCGGTTGCGACGATTATTGCGATGACTGCGAATTGGGCAAGCATCTGGGGCTTTGGGCCGTACGCCATTGTTAAGAGTCAGAAGCCTGAAGATGCCCGTGAAGTTATGTGGCACTGCACGGTTGCCTACTTGGTGTTAGGTGTAATCGGGTTAGGTGGCGTGGCGCTGTTCGGTGGGCCGCTGACCGCGTTGTTCGACGCTCCTACGGCGGCGCGATTTGTGCCCGGCGCAGCGCTGGCCATTTTTATTCGCCGCTTTAGTTCGGTGGCGGAACGCGCCTTGGTGCGCGAGATGCGTTTTCGAGAAATTGGCATTGCCCTGGCGATTGGCGAGTTGACGTACACCATAACGGCGTTGACCTTGGCTGCCAATGAATGGGGCGGGATGGCGATTATCGTCGGTAATCTAGTGCAAGCTACTGTGACTTCGGGCCTGATTATTCGAGCGTCGGGTATGAAATCGTGGGCCACGCCTACGCCGCTGCGCAAAGAGCGTTTTCGCGACATGCTGCGGTTTGGCTTGCCGCTCGCGGTTGAATCTGTGGCCCACAATGGCTCGCGCTATTGGGACAATTTGTTGATGGCGCGCTATTTTGGTCCGAGCGTCACCGGGGTGTACAACATGGCGTACAACCTCGCCGATATTCCGGCAATTCAAGTTGGTGAGCAAATCGCCAGCGTGTTGTTACCGTCGATGTCGAAGCTTGAGCCAGCGCGGCGGCCACGCGCGTTGGAGCGGTCCACCGCATTGCTGTCGCTGCTGATCTTTCCGATGGCCATTGGCTTGGGGCTGATCGCACAGCCTTTGATCGAATTGGTCTTGCCGTCGGATAAGTGGCAAGAAGTCGCGCCCTTGTTAACAATCCTGGCGGTGCTGTCGGTGTTCCGCCCGATCACGTGGGTGCTGTCGGTGTACATGGACGCGCAAGAACGCACGATGCGCTTGATGTTGCTTGAAGTCGCCAAGATTATTTTATTGATGATTGGCATCGCGGTGTTTTCACCGTGGGGCGTGCGTGCATCCGCCGCCGCGGTTGGGCTGGCTTTTGGTGTTAGCGCGATCGCTGGTGTCGGCATGGTGGCCGGCGACGGTGTCTCGCTCGCGCGTTTGGTGCGGGGTTTTTTTGAACCATTGGCGGCCTGCGCATTGATGTGCGGTGCGGTATTGGCCGTGCGTTATGGCGTGCCGAGTTTTGAACAATTGCACCCTGGTGCCAAAGTTGCGATCGAGATTGGCCTAGGTGGTATCGTTTACTCCGGTGCGGCATTGCTGTTGTGTCGCGCAACCGCAAAAGATCTACTTGGGTTGTTACGTGGCGCGATGAAGAAATCTTAACTTGTAGTTTGGGACCAGGTTGGAGTGGCTATGGGGCAACGTGACGTAATCCATCGAGGGCGGCAGCGAGGGTGGCCTGGGCCGACCGGCCGCGCATGGTTGTGCGTCGCGGCAACGCTGTTCGGCTCGATGGTGGTGGCAGGCGCGTGCAAGCGCCCGTCGTCGGTGCCGGTGTCGGGGCTAGCGCCTCGCGGTGGCAGTGGTGGTAACAGCCCGAGTGCGGCGCGTTGTGTGCCCGCACATTTTGCTGCGATTGTTGAGTGTAAAACCGAGGGCTTTTGTGTCGGGGTGTTTTCGGTTGACGCGGCGTGTGTCGCAACCATGCGCAATGAAATCAATTTGGGTGGTGAGGTAACGCGCATCATTGCGCTGGCGTGGCCTCGTAGCGACGGACCGCTCTATGCTGTGGTGGAGCGCGCTACCACGCCGGCATGGGCATGGACTAGGATTGACGTTCCGCGGACAGCAGCCGCAACTACGGTCGCGGGCTTGACCTGGCACGATGAAACATTTGCACAAAAGGATCCAGACGGCGTGGGCTTTGGCATCGTCACCGACGGACGTGATGTGGTGCTCACCGGCTGTGCGCAATGGGATAGTGATAACGAAGAAGAATGGCACTGTGCCAGCGAAGTGTATTGGTCGATCTTCGACCAACGGTTGCTGCCAACGCTGCCGTTACCACCGCTTGCCCAAGCATGGCGTGCGGGCAAACTTGGCGACAACGTTGTAGTACGTGATGGCGCTGATGCTACCGTTGAATGTCGAGTGGCAGGCGCTGCGAATACGCCAACTCGATACGCTACACCGGCGGCGGTGACGGTGTTAACTCACGATGACTATTTGCTTTGGTACGCGGCTGGCGGTTCACGTAGTAGTCCGATCATTGGCTGGGACGTGATTGCGCGGCGCGGCTGCGGCGTGCATCCAGCCATGGTTGGGCAAACCGCGCTGGGCCCACATGGGTATTGGGCCAATCGGTCGAATCCCTACAGTCGCAATGACACGGCGAAGTGGACGATCCATCAGCGCGATATGGCAACGTCGTTGCTGGGCAGCGACGGCAAACCGATGCTGGTCGACAGCGACTCGGTTGTGTGGGCCACCTCGCCGTAGCGCCGACTCGCTCAGCTATGACAATGCTGTCGGCGTTTGTTTGCGCGGATGCCGCGACCCGTTGGTAACTGGTTGAAATGAAATGCGCATGGTTGGCCTGTGACTTGCTCACTGTGTAGGTATGAAATGGCAAGTATCGACGCTGTGGGTAGTGGGTTTTGCGCTGAGCACGGGATGCGGTGAACTTGGGGATCGCGCGGTGGGCGGATGTCCCGCTGATGAAGTCTGTAACCAAACGACGCCGTCGGGCCTGGTCTTTTCTGGCGCTGGCACGCTTGCCGCGGGCGGCACGGCAACGGTTACGTTCGACCATGCCGAGTACGTGCGCGGGCCAGATGGTGGGTATCGGCATCCGGCGTTTACGCAACCGTTTGTGGCGACGGTGGATGACGAACGCGTCATGATCGTTGCAGCGCAAGGCGCGGCGCGGGTGGCCCTGCGCGCCCGTGCGGCTGGTGAATCAAGGTTGCGTATCGAAGATGTTGACGGTCAGCTTTTTGATCGGCTGACGATCAAGATCGAAACGATTTGGTCGCAAACGCTTGTCGGCAACGGTCTGCAAAATGTAGCTCCTGCGACGCCGATCGCGTTTGCCACCGGCATGGTCGAGTTCAGCGTTGCGCATGTGGGTAGCACAGGTACGCGCTTGATCGATACTAGTGCGCAGGTAACAGCGGATGTCGCGATCGTGCCGGTAGCGGCGACAGGCGTCACAGGTGCCGCTGCACAATCACACCACTACGCATTTGAAGCGTTGCAACCGCAACGCGTGACGGTCAGCGTGAAAGCCGGCGATCGGGCGTCGGAAGATCTGGCGCTCGATGTGGTCGCGAGCATTGATCGCGTTGCCACCACCGAACCAAGTTACGCTATTGCCGCGCCAGATGGTTCAGCCGTGATCTGTTTTGCTGGCTATCATGACGTGCGCGCGGTCGCGAATCTGGCGTGGAGTTTCACGGTCGATGGGGTGATTCAAGATAAGAACTTCGTCGAAAACTGCGTAATTGTAGCTGCCACCGCCGGTCATATTCCGGTGGTTGAAGCGACCGCACGCGGCGTTACCGGGCGCGCCAGTATTGTTGTAATGGCAGCTCCGAAAACGTTGCGTGCAGTTCCAGTTGCTGCGGATGAAGTGGCTGGCGATCGCGCGCTGGGCAACGCCGCCGAAAACGCAAAACCGCCGGCCGAGGCCAGCGGTGCACGTACGCCGATGATTAAAAATTAACCCTTAGCGATATCGAAGAACTGTTGCAGTTTCATCGCGAGCATTGGATCGCCCGAGACTTTGAGCTTGCCTTGGAAGTACAGCTGCATGCCAGCGTTGGGGTCGGCAAGCATGGCTTTGAAGTCGTCGTGCGAAACTTCAATGGTGCATTGGCCTTTACCGGTGTCGCCAGTAACGCAGGTTGGTGGGTTGGACGTGCAGTCGACGGTCCATTCGCCGCCGCCTTCGCCGGAGATTTTGAATGCGTAAATCGCGTTTACTTCGCGCGCTTTGTCAGGAAAAGCCGTTAGGCCTTTCGGAACCATCACGTTGAAGAGCTCTTGGGCATCCTTAGGAAGTGGCAGTGACGACATGTTCGAAATTCCTCCAAAAAAACGTACGGCAACGGCCGCACCGACGGTTTACCCCGCACACGGCTCGGGGTCAAGGCATGGCACGGCGTGGCTTTAGTACACGGGCAGTGAGGTGCGGAGCGCCGAGTCCGGAGGCCGGAGGCCTGAGGTCCGAGTAAAACAACAACACTTATGGTTTTGGCAAAACGGCCAGGGTGTCGCCATCGAAAAACGCCAGGACGGCATCGCCGGCAATCGCGAGCCCGACGGGATCGGCGCGTGGAGTTTCGGGTAGTGCAAAGACCCAGCGTTGTCGGGCCTGGGCGTCGTAGGCGACGACAAGATCATGGGCTAACGATGTGTCAACGCGCGATGCTAGTGCGCACGCGCCATCGGCTGCGACCGCCGAGCCGAGCAAGGCGATGCCTGGGGTCGGAAACGCGGCTTGGCCGTGCCGCGAGCCAGTGGCGTCGATATCCAACAGATCAATTTCGCCGCGCGGATTAAGCCGCGTGCCAATGCGTGCGACTCGAAGCATCGGCGCTTCGTGGGCTGCACCGCTCACGATGCCAAGCACCGCGGCAAATCGGCCAGCGACGCGCCATTGTTCGTGGCCGTTGTTGTCGCGGGCAACCACGGCTTCGTCGGTGTGCGCGAAGGTGAGGGCTACGTTGTTGATCGTTGCCGTAACCGCCGGTGTGGTGGTGCTCGAAAGTTTGGCCAACGGTGCGAGTGGATCGAATTCAACAACGACATCACCGCGTTGCCACGCAATGCGTGTCGCGCTGATGGCCCACAACCGCGATGGGCCGGTGGTTGCAGCAAACTGGTTGGCTAACGCTGGCGCCGCGACGACGGGTGCAAGACTGAGGTCGTTGCCGCTGCGACTCACGGTGCGCAAACAGCCCAGTAACTCTTGGCTTTCATCTATGGTCGGTTGCTTGATGCAATCGGCCAGCAATAACCAATTATCGTCGACGATCAGCGGTGGTGCCATGTGCAGGCCGGCCGGTTTGGTCCACGCGGTGGCGCCATCGCGCCAACGGATGGCAGCAAAGCCGAATTGTGAAGAGCCGACTACGGCAAGATCCCCAACGAGCACCGGCCCGACAACGTCAAAGCGCGGTTGCTCGGCGTGGATGGGCAATTTGATAATGCGGGTTGCGTCGATCCACGGCAGTTGCGGGAACTCTGCGGTCCACGGCCGCTTGGCGGCATCGCTGATCTGCGCCGTCGGCGGCTGGGTGGCTGCGGCTGCGTCGCGGTTCGCAGGCAGGGACGGGGCTGGCTCGGCCTTATTTTTTTTAGCTTTGCAGCCGAGCGTTGGCACGCCGAACATAGCTACCAATGCGCCAGCCACGCTGACGCGCAGGTGGCCCCGCCATGCCGCGCCACTACTCACTGGTCACTGGCTTTTTTACGCTT
>JAGPDK010000198.1 GCA_018057605.1 Kofleriaceae bacterium
GCCAAACGCCATGGACTTGGTTGAACCGTTATTGGCCGGTGTGCGCTGTGCAGGCCCCAAGTATCAAGCGATCGTTGAGCCTGCGATGCTGGCCGGGCACTACTATTTTGGTTCGGGCGCATCGATGGACTACGTCAACATCTTCACTGGCGCTGGCTCAACCCACTATGTTGCCTACAGCGGCGAATACGACCTGCGCGCAAACGGCACGGTGACCTATAAATACTCGAGCGCCAGCAACCTTGGCGCGGGCACAGCGTTCGCTGGTGACGGCGGGGCAGGCAAGTGGCGCATCGATCGCGACATGCTGGTCATTGCCCTCGCAGGCCGCCAGGTTAAGTCACTGCGCATCGCTGCGCTGCAAAACTTTAATGACGCGCGGGTGGCGGTGCTCCTCGATAACGCCAAACCTGCGACGCCTGGCAACGTTGGTGACTCACGCGAGTATTATTCGACGAAAAAAAAGTAGGCGTTTTGCGTCAGTGACGCGAAGCTACCTCGGTGCAATTTGATTGCGGCCATAATAGGGCCGGACGCTGCGGCAGCTTGGGTAAACGCGACGGCACGGCAATCTGTACCCGACGCCGGCAGCGCGCTTGGTAAACTTCGCGCGTTGTTAACTCCGCGCCTTGGGCAGGCCCGGCGTGCGATCGCGCGGAATGCGGTAGCGATGTAAAATGCGCGGCGTAGCTCGGCGCACGGTGGCCGCATCAAGCACAATCACCCCGCCGCTTGAGGTGGCAATTTCCACGGCGCCTTTGGCGTTGCTTAGCTTGGTGACGAAGTCCGCCATATCACGGGGCTTGGCACCGTTGACGCTGACAATGGCTTCGTTGAAAAGATGGCCGTAGCCGAGGTTCACATCGTCGGCGAGAATTTGGGTCAAGATCACCACTTCGTTGCGGGTCTTGCTGCGTTGTCCCGCGTAATACAAATGCAGAAATTCTTTCGGCGCTTTGTTCCACCACTTATCCCAGGTCGTGAGGAAATCGCGCGTCAACATTTGAAACACCAAGCCGCCGTAGACGAAAAACGGCGGCGGTTGATCATAGCGCGAGCGCGCCACCAGCGGTTCCCACGGCCCGAGCGTGACGGTGCGTTTGCTGGCTTTGCCGGCGCGGACAATGCTTAATTCGACACGATCACCAACATAGCGATCGCCGAGCACAACATCGAACCGGGTGCGATGCGCGCCAAGATATTGCACGGTGCCATTGTTGGCAATGGCCAACCCATCGATGGCCGTGATGACGTCGCGCGGGCGCAACACACCGTCCGCAGCGCTGCCATATTCAATCTGCAATACCATCACGCCGGTAACCCCAGCAACACCGTCGCGTAGCTTGAGTTGCTTGCGCAGAAATGGATTTTCCAGGTTCTGGGTGGTGATGCCGATCGCTGGAATTTCGGGACGTTTCTTGGCGGCGACGCCAGCGAGGAAAGCTTTGATGATCGGTGGCGGTACCATTTCGCCGATGTTGTCGACCCCGTTGAGCTTTTGGAAAGCGATACCTACAACTTTGCCATTGCCAAACACCGGGCCGCCGCTGTTGCCAGCGTTGATCGCCGCATCGACCGTAACGGCGAGGAGATTGCGCTGCGAATGGCTGTACCGCTGGACTTCGATGCGCGACACCACGCCTTCGGTAATGCTGATTTCTTCGCCGCCAACCGGATATCCGACCACCGCAACTTCGTCGCGCAGCGTGGGCATTTCACCAAGCTCGGCTGGCGTGACGTCGTGCAGGAAATTGCGTGGTTCAACGACTTCGAGCAACGCCAAATCACAATCGTGGCTTACGGCTTTGACGCGAGCAATGGCTTTGTCGGGATGCGACGGCTTTTGGATTTGTAAAAACGTGGCGTTGGCAATGACATGCGCGCCAGTGAGTACTTGGTTCTTGCCGATGACAACGGCGGAGCCCGTCGAGGTGCGGGGATTTTTGGCTTGCCAGGGGCAATCAAAATCGGGGTCTTGCGTGGTTGCAAAGACGCGGATCACTTCAGGGTAGGCCATCGTCGGCGCACCCTACATCAAGGCTGGGTGGGCCTGGGCTCGAAACCAACAATTCGACAGCGCGTAAGCAGCTTTCGTTGCTGCAGCGACTGAGGTAGGGTCGCCTCGTGTTGCCTGTTACCGCGCTGACGCCGCAAGCCTTGGTCGACGCTGCACCCGCAGTGCGGCTTGATGAAGCGCGCAAGTTGATCGCGATGGCGCATCGGGATGAACCATTGCGTGGCACGTCAGCGGTGCGCCGGGTGGCGGCCGATGCTGCGCGCGCGGTGACGATGGTGCCAACGCTGCAAGTGGTCGAGCGTCACGCTAGCAGCGTTGACCCGTTCGTCAAATATGTACTGGAAACCAGCGATCAGCAACGCATTGAAACCGTGCGCATTCCGTTGGAACGCACCGGCCGTTTTTCGGTATGTGTGAGTTCGCAAGTTGGCTGCGCGATGGCGTGTAGTTTTTGTGCCACCGGGCGGCTTGGCTTAGCGCGCAATTTGGCAGCATGGGAAATCGTTGAGCAGGTGCGCACTGTCCGGCGCGAAATACTCAGCGCAGGCTTAGGGCGCGTGCATGGTGTGGTGTTTCAAGGCATGGGCGAACCGATGGCCAATCTCGATGCGGTGCTTGATGCCATTGCGGTGTGCTCCGAACCGTCGGCACTGGGCATTGACGCTCGGGCGATTACGGTTTGTACGTCGGGTTTGCCCAGTGGCATCTTGCGGCTTGCGCAACGCGCGCCCAAGGTGCGGTTGGCTTGGTCGGTGGGCAGTGGCCGCAGCGAGGTGCGGCGCGCCATTATGCCGGTGGCCAATGCGCACAGTGATGCGGAGGTAATCGCAGCCATGGAAACCCATGCGCGGCACACCGGGTTAGCGCCAATGTGGGCGGTGACGTTGCTGGCCGGCGTCAATGATTTTAACGAAGATGCCGCGGCGTTGGCGCAACGCATGCTGGCGTTCGTCGAAGCTACCGGTGTTAACCCACGGCTGTCGATCATTCCGTATAACTCGATTGGGGCTAATGATCCATATCAGCGCACCGATCCACAACGCGAAGCTGGCTTTCGCACCGTGTTGTCGGAACATAATTTGGCCAGTCACAAGCGTTATTCCGGCGGCGGTGACGTCGCCGCGGCGTGCGGCCAACTGGTGGCCGGTCAGGCCACCCCAACGCGCTTGGTCAAGCTGCGCAATCCGCGCGCATAATACCGGGTTGGCACCAGCGATCGAACAGCCAGCGACAGTTCCTGCAACTCACGCGGTAGGCAGATGTTGGTGAACGAGGCATCGCGTTGGCAGTGCAGCCAAAACGCGCTAGGCTGCCGGTATGAACGCCCTTGCCAAAATGTTTGTCGTTGGACTGTTAGCTGCCGGTGCAATCGGCGGATGCAAAAAGCCAAACGCGGCACCCGCGGCCAAAGCCGAGGCGCCGTTGACGTCGGTGTCGGTCTCTGACCTCGAAGCCTCGCTGGCACGTGGCGAATGTGTCCCTGTCGATGCTAATTCCGATGCTACTCGCAAGCGCATGGGGATAATTCCAGGCGCCGTGAAACTGAGCGACTCCGACACGTTCGCAACCTCGGAATTGCCTGCGGACAAAGCCAAGCATCTGGTCTTTTACTGCGGTGGCGAGCAATGCCAAGCCTCGCATACCGCCGCACGTCGGGCCATTGCGGCCGGATATGCCAACGTCAAGATCATGTCGGCAGGGATTTCGGGCTGGGTCGATGCTGGCAAAAAAGTTCAGACCCTGTAACCAACCTAGTACCGCAGATCCTAATTCCGTTCAGAGTTCCTGACCGACTAGCGGTACGAAACGAAAATGAAGCTAGTACCGAGCATCAAGCGGGTTCACGCACGGGGTTTTCCCCGGCCTTACCCGAAGGGGCCGGGAAAACCCTGATCGAACTTTGGATGCGAGGTACTAGTCGCCTTGCGCTCATGGCGTGGTAAAACGCCGGTGTGTCGTCCCGCACCTTTTCGTTGACCGCTGGCAAACGTGTTCTCTACTTAACCAAAGATCCTGAGCTGATTGAAAAACAGCTGGGTGGTGAACTCACGTTGACGATGGATCAACTTGAGCCTGCGGCGTTGCTTGATGACATCAACACCGACGCGATGACCCCGGCGTGGGTTTGCTTCGACTATGATCCGGCGGCAATTGCGCAAAATGCGTATGCTGGCTTGGTGATCAACAGTCAGCGGTTGATCCCAGCCAAAGCATTGGCCGACGGCAACTTCGAAGTTATTGTGGCGGGTGCTCAAAAAGGTGTGGGCTCATCACGCGAAACGGCAGCGCAGTGCGAGGTGTTTTCCGGTTCGCGATTAGCAGTGGCATCGAGCTTTGCACCGATTCACGCCCGCAATAACATCAACATCGGTCAGTTGATGTGCGACCACGCAATGCTGCGCCGCCTCGAAGCTGGCGAAGCGATTGCGCTCGAAGAATTTACCCGTGGTCACGATGCGGTGACGGCGTTGATTATCGAAGCTGGCGGGTTATTGCCGTTTTGTGCAGCTTTGGCAGCGCAAAAAGTTAGCGTACCGGCGACTGGCACCACGGCGCGTGCGATGAATTTAACCGAGAAAATTCTCGCTGCAAAACTGTTGCCCGGGCAGGGTGCGTACGTCAAACCAGGCGATGCGGTGCTGGTTAAAGTCGATGCCGGGTATTCGCACGAATTTACCACCGCGCAAGTGGATTTCTTTTTGAGTGCCGAGTACGGCGCTGATTATAAACTCAACGACCCGTCGAAATTTGCAGTGTTCGAAGATCACTTGATCTATGCCGACGGCGTCGCGGCGATGGCCAAGTTTTCTGCCAAAATCGAGGAACTGCGGGTTCGGCAGCGCGAGTTTGCAAGCAAAACTGGCGTGCGCAATTACAACGCCGTGGATGGCGTTTCGCCGGGGATTTGTCATCAGATTGCACGTGAACAATTTCTCGATCCGGGTGATTTTGTCCAGGCGACCGACTCGCATACCTGCATGGGTGGAGCCTCAGGCGCGTTGTCGTGGGGCGTAGGTGCTAGTGAATATGCTGCGCTGATCTACTGGGGCTTCACACCGATTGCGGTGCCTGAATCGATTCGATTCGAGTTCACTGGGGCCTTGCGGCCAGGCGTGACGGCAAAAGATGTGATGCTGCACATTCTGGCTACGTTTGCGAAACGCGAAGACACGCTCAATCGCGTGATGGAGTTTGGCGGGCCCGGGTTGTTCTCCTTGTCGCCCGACGAACGTGCCACCTTGGCCAATATGGCTACCGAGTGCTCGGCTCGCGGTGCGGTGATGGAAGTTGATGAGGTGATGTTGCAATGGATCGTGGCGCGTCGGCCGGGGGCCGACCTTGCGGGGTTGCGCAACAAAGTAATCACCCCCGACGCTGGTGCGCATCATGATGGCGGCGTCCATGTTATCGATCTTGGCGCGGTGGCGGCGATGGTGGCGACGCCCGGCGACCCAGATCATGGGATTGCCTCGGATCCGAAAAACGGCGCCAACATTTGCGACCTCGCGAAGACCCCCATTGACATCGCGTACGGTGGCTCATGTACGGCTGGCAAGCGCGATGATATCGACATGTACGCGCGGGTCATCGCTGACGCTGAACGTGCGGGCCGGCGGGTTGCCGACGGTGTGAAGTTCTACATACAGTTTGGGTCGAAAGATGTTGAATCGTACGCGCGGGCCCAGGGCTATCTGGACTTGTTTGCCCGCAATGGCGTGGAGCTTATTGCGCCAGGTTGTGGCGCTTGCATCGGCTGCGGTCCAGGTGTGAGCGATAGTGCCCACCAGGTTTCGGTTTCGGCCATCAATCGCAACTACAAAGGGCGTTCCGGTCCGGGCTCGCTGTATTTGGCGTCGCCACTCACGGTGGCGGCTTCGGCCATTGCCGGCGAAATCGTTGAGTACGCTGAGGGCATGTTTAGCACTTGTAAATGAATTACTGGCCCAATATTTGGGTCGAGCCACGTGAATAGCAAGGCCGGCGTCGAGGTAGGCGGCGCGCGTTCCGAGTACGGCTTTAGTAAACCGAACCGGTAATAAAACCGTCGACAATGCGTAGACTTGCGAGTGGGCCGGTTAAAATGTTGGCCACAGCGTCGGCCTGTTTGCCAAGCGGCAATCTTTTGCTTGCGATGTGTTCAGCCAAGGTGCGCCGAATGCGCCCGGATTCTTCATCCGGACGCGCCAGCGCGTCGGCAAACGGCGCAGCGATGAGCGCGGGATCGTGATGGGCTAAGCCGTCGATGGCTGCAAACCGCACGTTTTCGTCGAAGTCGACTACGTATGGGGCCAGCCGCGGTACCACTTCGCTCGACGAAACGGTTTTCCACTCAGCCAGCCAACTGATCAAATCGATGCGGCGCTCAGGGTGCCGCGTGTACCCAGGTGGCTCGCTGGCCAAAAGTTCGTCGATAAATATCAGCGCTTGAGTTTTGGCCAGTTTGTCGGGCGTCACGTCGTCGGTGGCGGCAAGGCGATCGAATGCACGGAGCGCAAACGACAACTGTTCGGCTGACCTCATAAACCGTTGCAAGGGCTCTACCGCTGCCAGGCCGTGGCCAACTAATGCATCAACGACCCAGTTTTTTTCAAACTCGTCGTCGACGCCTTTGGCGCTGGTGACACTCCACCGTTTGCACATGCCTGCCAACGACTCGTTGGTGCCTTCATCGCGTAGCTTTTCAAGCGCTGCGATGCGGTCCCCTTGTTGGGCCAATTTGTTAGTTGCGCGTTCCACGGTCTTTTGGACCGAAGTACTTTTATCTTTTGAAAACAAGCCAAACACCATATCGACTTGGACCCTACCACTGCCGACGGTAATCGTCATCCATCACTTGGCAACTTGGCGTAACTGTAAGTATTCGAACGGTTTAGGTGCCGTAAAGTGAACCTTTGCCAGCAAATCCTCGTACAATAAAAATTCATGAGGATCGTTCCTTTGGTTTCATTCGCGTTGGTGGTTTCCGCAGGCTGTGGCGGCGCAAAAGCGCCGGTCGCGACGCCCGTGACCGTACCGGTTGGTAATGGCAGCACCGTCGCCTCGGTTGCCACACCTACGATGCCGCTGGGGCCCGCCGGTGAGCGAGCGGCGGCGCTGCGTGAAGCGGCTTCGACGTTGGACAAAGCGGCGGCAGCCTTGGTTGGTGGAAATAAGAATTTTGCCGAACAGCTGTTTTCGTCGGCCGAGCTGCTTACTGGCCCCGAAGCGTTGGTTGCGTTAGCCCCGCTGTTTCGCGAAGGTGCCCCGCCGCGCATTAGCGCCCCGCCGGTGAAAGTTGAAAACACCGAAGCTCCACAGCCCAAGGTGGTTGGCGGTTCGGAAGCCGATGATGCCGCCGATAAAGTTCCGGTGCCGCCGGTTGAAACCGCAAGTCTGACCGGTGTAGTCAAAATCGACAACCAAGCGGCGGCGGGGGCGTTTGGCTTGGTAACCTTGGAGCCGATAGGGCGTAAGAGTGCAAGCCGCGCCCCCAAAAAGCGCATTGTGGAGCAACGCGGGCGTGAGTTCCTGCCGCATGTGTTAGCGATTCCGGTCGGTTCAACCGTGCAATTTCCCAATTTTGATCAAGTTTTTCATAATGTATTTTCCACGTCGCCAACTGCTGCGTTTGACCTCGGCTTGTATCGAAGTGGCGATGCTCGCGAATATGTCTTCGCCAAAGAAGGCATCTTGCGTTTAGGCTGTAACTTGCACGCGAATATGTCGGGTTATATCGCGGTGGTCGCAGCTCCGCATTTCGTGATTACCGACGACACCGGTAAGTTTTCGTTTAAGCACTTGCAGCCCGGCAAGTATCGGCTCAAGGCCTGGAGCGAACGCAGCAAGAACCCTGCCACCATGGAGGTCACCGTGAAAAACGGCACAAACGATCTGTCGATTGGCGTCACGGGCGATGCGCCAACCGGCCCGCAACCCGACAAATTCGGAGTCAAGCGTGGGTAAGGCCCTGGTGGCCGCTGGCGTCGCTGCGATTGTGGTTGGCGGCGGTGTCTTGGGCTATGGCCTCATGCGGCCCAAGCCCACGGTCGTCGTTGACGCGATGCCGTTTGCAGGCAAAATCGATAGCTTATTGGCACAGCGCCGCGATGCATTGCGCAAACGTACCGACGCTGTGGCGCAAGAAGATCATGTGCGTGGCGGGCTTGGTGACCAAAAGACCGCGCACGATATGTTCGAACGAGGTGAACTGGATTTACAAGTACAGCCGAACGAGGTCCTTGAATTTGGCCAAGTTATCGGCGGAGCGGCGATGCGCTTGCAGTTGATTCCGGCGGACGGCAAATCTTTTCCCCATCATGGCCAACCGACCGAGCGCGTGGTGGTTTCGGGTGAGCAGATAGTGCTGCAGCGGGTGTCGGCGGTCGCGCTGAAAATTACCACTCAAGCGCCAGTTGGCTACGTCGCAATTTCGCAGACAATCTCGAAAACGTTTTTTGATGACGTTAGCCAGGAGCTCGAAGCCGGCAACAGCGGCCTCATCGTCGCGTTCGGTGATCAAAAAGTGGTATTGGGCAAACCGTTTGCACCGGGGGTGAAAACGACCCGTGTGCCGTTGCAGTTTGATCCGGCGGTCACGATTGAAGCTGCGGTGCCGGTGGGCGCGGGCAACTTCTTGCCGTTTCTCGTCGCTGGCGGCGGCGGCGCGGGGCTGGGCTTGTTGTTGTTGGTGCTTGGTTTCGTAAGGCGCCCAAGTGGTGCTTCGATAAGCGCCACGCCGCCGGTGGCTGGCACCACCGCGCCTGGTACCACCGCGCCTGGCACCACCCAGCCTGGCACCACCCAGGTTGGCAATTCGCACCCGGTAGGATTTGCCGCAACCACATTGGCATTGGGCACGCCCAATTCGACTGTTGGGACCGGCGCATTTCCTGCGGCGTCCGCACCGTTGCCGCTCGGTCCGGGCGCCGTGCTTGGTCGCTGGGAAATTGTGCAACGGCTAGGCTCGGGCGGCATGGCCGATGTCTTCAAAGCCCGCTCGATTGGTGAGGCCGGATTTGCCAAGATGGTAGCGCTCAAGGTGATGCACGCTCATTTGGCGCGCAATGAACGCGCCGTGGATCATTTTCTCGATGAAGCGCGGTTGGCTGCGCAGATCCAACATCCCAACGTTGTGCAGATTTTAGATCTCGGCAAAATTGGAGGCGAATACGCGATCGCCATGGAGTACGTCGACGGTGTCGACCTCGAGCGATTATTACAGGGCGCACGTGAAGCTGGCCGGGTTATTCCGCTCAATGTTGCGGTCGGCATTTTGCGTCGGATTAGTG
>JAGPDK010000656.1 GCA_018057605.1 Kofleriaceae bacterium
CGGATCTTGCATTGAGTGCGCTAATAAATCGGTCGATTCACCTCGACCGGCGAGACCGTTTGCAAACGCCTGCTGGGGCTCGATTTTGTACGTGCCATGATAGAGCGTGCCGCCATTGGCCGTGGGCGCAACCTTGGCACCATTTGGAAGAGTTGCCATCGGATTTCGATATGTCGACAGTGGTGTTTGACGGTGCTTTGCGGTCAGTGCCGCTTCCATCTCCCGCACCTTCGCGGCCGCAAGACCCGCACGATTCCGGCCGCCATCAAACGCGCACTGCTGCTGCGCGACCGCACGTGCCGGTTTCCTGGATGCACGCATCGGCAATTCGTCGACGGGCATCATGTTAAACACTGGGGCAACGGTGGCGCAACCGCATTGCACAACTTGGTGCTGCTATGTGGCACGCATCATCGGCTGGTCCATGAAGGTGGTTTGCGTGTGCAGGCTGACAACGCTGCCAGTGCTGGCGGCACCCGTGCCTGGCAGTTTGTCGACCCGCGCGGCCACGTCGTTGCAGCACAACCCGAGCGCACGCCCGGTAGCCTGGCCAGGCTGCGCCACAACAATGCCATGCTCGCGATCACCGCGCGGACCAACACCCCGCAGTGGACCGGAGCCGATATCGAGTACGCCCGGTGCGTTGAGTATTTAATCGAATGAGGCTTGCGGCAATCGGCCACGCAAATTCACCGCAAGCGTGGACTTAGCAAGATCGCCGCAACGATGATGCCAACGCCAAGCACTAACCACAACGCGCCTCGGAGCATGCCTTTGCGAAACTCGGTGGCTGGGTAATTTTCTCGACCAAACTGTTTATAGATAATTTGCCGAGTGAGCGCGGTTAGCCCGACGAGCATTACCACCGCACCTGCTGCTTGGATCAGCAACTCAACGGTGCTGCGAGGATCAACCACCGGTACGACCGGCGCAACAGGCGGCAGCACCTGCGCAACAACAGCGTTGATCACGCGAACAACCATGTCGCCTACCCTACTGCATGGCGACCCGTAAAGGGGTCCTTATTCCAAGCTTTGCCAGGAGTTGCCTTTCGCAAAACGTATGGCGCAGTGATACGATGCCAGCCGTGTTCGTCCGCCAACGCGTTTTCGCGGCTGTCAGTGTTGCCCTGTTCGCTGGCTGTTTTGGCCACGCGCCAACACCGCTGGCACGCGTGCAATTTGGCCCGGCTCGCGAGTTTTTTGCGCAGCGCGTGATCGCGTTGCCGAGTACCTGTGTGCCCGCAGGTTCGATGTGCGATGTCGACTATCTCCGTGCGGTGGATGCTCAACTCCGGATGGAACTTGAATTCCACGGCCACACGGTAGTCGATTCAGAAAGCCTCAATGTACGTACGGTGGCGTTCACGCAAAAAGTCACCAAGGATTCCTTTGAGAATTCCTTCGGCGATACATCTGCTACCAAGACCGTCGAAACCTCGGTTGCCAAACAACTGTTTGTCGACGCAGCACCAGAAATTCAAGTGGCCGTCCTCAATGATTTGATGATCGATGGCTGGGTCACAAGTCAGATTGTCATCAGCGGGATCACCAGCGTCAACAATACCCGAGCATTGCAAGTGAACGTCGAATTTAGCCGGCGCCACGACGCGGTGAAGATCTGGACGAGCCGCTGTGAAGTTGTGAGCGGGCTGCATCTATCACAAGCCGTGGCCATGAGCCGCACCATGCAATGCGCGTTAGAAAGTTTGTACAACGCAATGCAACGGACCCCACCGCGAGGTGGCTTGTGACAACTCATCGCGCATCAGTAGTTGCACTGCTGGCGACGACGCTCAGCACAGGCTGTTGGGTCGAAAAAAAACCGCCTGTAACCGAATTTATGCGCGGCCTTGCGGGTGCGCAGTTGCCTCGTCGGGTGCTGGCCTTTCAATCAATGTGCGGATCGCTGAGCAAACTCAATAACACACCGGAAAAAAATCTCGACCCAACCGCGCCGACATCGAAGGTTGTGTTCATCGAAGTTGACCCATGCGGCGCCAACAATCGGCTCGCAGTTGATACCGCCGTGCGGTCGGAGCTGGAGTTTCGTGGATATATTATCGTCGACGACAACGCGATCAACATGATCACGGGCGGACGAACCCAAACTATCGACACCAGCACCGTCACCACCAGCCAAGGCGCCACCACCGAACAACACCGGGTCGCCGAAATCAACGGCATCGCATTTCTCGACGCCACGCCCAACGATCAGAAATATGTACTCGATCAACTTGGCGTCGACGGTTTGCTGACCACCAGGATTTGGCTCGGCACCGGCCGTTCCAACGGTGTCAACGGGCGGGATGTGCCATTGGTGCGCGTGCAAGTGCGGCTACTCGACGCTGCAACTGGCCACATGAAATGGACCGGGCGCTGTGAACTTGAAACCAGCGAATGGGAATCTACTATTCATCGCGTCGAACGAGCCAGCCGTTGTGCGCTTGCAGCGGTGCCGCGATGAAGCGCTACGGATGCATAGCGCTCATGGCCAGTGCGGTGAGTTGCACAACTACCAGCAACGCGCGCATCGGCGAATGGCGGGCGCAAACCATCGTGCGACAAAAAGTGTGCGTTGAAAATACCGACCCAACATGTTCCGCGCCATACGCCATGATCACGCAAGAACCGGCGCGACGGTTTTCAGCGCAAAAATACATTTTGGGATTTGTTGGCAGC
>JAGPDK010000199.1 GCA_018057605.1 Kofleriaceae bacterium
CCATTACGCCACCACACGGTACCAATAAACGGATCTTTGTCTCGACAGCCACGTTTGTCCCAAACATGGCTGGCCGCCAACAAGCCGATGATATTTGTGCTGCGGAAGCGGCAGGTGTAGGTCTGCCGAGAACCTTTTTGGCCTTTCTGGGCACCTCAACGTCGTCCCCGATCAGCCGTTTCGAACCGCTCGAATCCTACCAACGCGTGGATGGCCAGCCGCTCGGGCCGCTAGCGGCCCCGCCGCTGTCGTTTATTAATCGCAGCGCGGATAGTACCATTGTGAACGGCGACGTGTGGGCAGAAAACCCAAGCACCGTCCCGACGCAAAATTGCGAAGACTGGACGATTACCGTTACGTCATTCGGTGGCCACGGTCGGTCTAACGTTGCGGGCAGCGGCGCGTATGTCGACGCTTCACTGCCGTATTCAAACTGCTCGTCGACGTTCCGCGTGTATTGCGTCGAGAAGTAGCTGCGATCGTGACCTGCGCCGTACCGGGCTGCTGAATCCCTACTCCGTGGCGTCGTCGGCGTCGTCGGTTTGCCGCGAGTCGAGCGCGTATTTGCGGATCAGTTCGCGCAAATGTTTGCGATCGATTTGCGCTTCACGTGAAGCGGCCGACAAGTTCATCTTGTGCTTCTTCATGAGGTCTTCGATGTATTCGCGCTCGAACATTTCGACCAGCTGACCTTTGGCTTCTTTGAACGGCAGGTCGGTCCGCACGCCGAACGACGGCGATTGCGCTTCGGCGACCAAGGCGTCGTCGAGGTTGATGGTGTCGCCGTGGGCCAGCAAGCACGCACGCTCCATCACGTTGCGCAGTTCGCGCACGTTGCCAGGCCACGCGTGGCCGCACAGCACTTTCATGTCTTCGGCCGACACCCGCAGGTTGGGCCCGAACGAATTGACGAAGTGTTGAATCAGCAACGGAATATCGGTGCCGCGTTCGCGCAGCGGCGGCACCCCGACGCGGATGACCGCGAGCCGGTAGTACAAGTCTTCGCGAAACGTTTTTTTGGCAACTTCCGAGCGCAGATCGCGGTTGGTGGCTGCAACCACGCGGACGTCGATTTTTTCGTAGGTGTTGGAGCCAACTTTGCGCACCGCGCGCTTGTCGAGCACGCGCAGCAGCGATGGCTGCAAGTCGATTGCCATTTCGCCGATCTCGTCGAGAAAAATGGTGCCGCCGTTGGCTTCGGCAAAGGCGCCGCGGCGATCGCCGATCGCGCCGGTGAAGCTGCCTTTGACGTGGCCAAACAGCATCGATTCGATCAGTTCACGCGGCACCGAGCCGCAGTCAAACACCACAAAGGGGCCATCGCGCCGCGTTGAGTGATTGTGCAGTTCTTCGGCGATGAGTTCTTTGCCGGTCCCGGTTTCACCTTCGATCAATACCGTGGCATTGGTCGGCGCCACGTCTTGCAGCATGGTGAACATCTGCCGCATTTTGGTATCGCCGCCGACGATGGAACCAAACCGGCTCAACGGCGATGGTACCGGCGACACGGCTTCTTCATCAGGCAGAAATTTGATGACGGTGCGGCCCAGTTTGATCTCGGCGCCGAATCCGATGGCGATCTTTTCAATGCGCGAATCGGTGGCGCCAATAAGGAACGAGCCGTTGGTCGAGCCCGTGTCCACCATCATGACTTCATCGCCGATTAAATGAGCTTCGAGATGCTTGCGCGACACCGTGTTGTCGGTCAACGCCAGATCACAGGTTGACCCAGAGCCAAACGAAATGGGTTGGTCGACCAAGCGCACGGTTTCGCCACGGTCTGGGCCTTTGATGACCAAAAAGATGCCGCCACGACCCTGTCGTGAATACGAAGGCGTGTCATCTAGCAGAGCCGTAGCGTTGCGCGAATCGCGTGTCATCCCGGGCGCGTATGGTAGCGCTGACGTGGGGCGAAAGTCCACGCGGTGATCACAACTTCGGCCCTGACATACCCACGGCAATTGCCGCGATCGCACCGGCGACGACTATCAAAACGGTGGCCATCCACCAGCGCAGCCGAAAACCGCTCTTGCTGGTGGGAGCTTTCGCTACCTTTGTTGCAGTGCCAGCGTTGGATTTGGCTGGTTTTCGACTCTTGTTGTCCGCCATCTGCGACGCATCGTCGCTGCGCGCTGCGTTGACTGGGAGCCGTGCATTGACATTGAGCGGCGTGGGCGAGGCCATGCGATCGCGTACTGGTGCGCTTGAGGTTTCGTTGCTCGACCCATGCGAAGGCGCGCTTGGTGCGCTGCTAGCCTGACTGCCAGGCCATGCTTGCGCTGGCCCCGGGCGATTTGGGCCGCCAACATCAAAGTGAACGAGCGGGTTGGCACCCGTTGCGCTCGCGTTCGCACCGGCCCGGCCGGACCCGTTATTTTCTTCGTCGATCATATTGATGATCGAGGTAAGTTCGCGGCCGCGAAAGCCGTCCGGGCCGGTCGGCACATTGGGCCGCAACGCACGTGCTTGGCCAAGCGCCATGTTGGCCGGCGGTAGCAGCGGTGCCGCTGGCATTGCATAATCATCTTCATCTTCATCGTCACCAATGAGCGATGTACTAGGGCGGGGCCCGTCATCTTGATCATCGTCATCGTCGCGCCAGGTCTCGGTTGGGCCACATACTGCGACGAGTTCATCAGCTAGCTCGCTCGCGGACATCAACAGCCCGTGGCGGTGGGCGCAACGGGTCAAGGCTTCGTTGAGTTGGCCGGCGGTTTGGTACCGTTGCGCGGGATCAATGCTCAGGGCTTTTTGCAAGATCAAATCGAGATCCGAAGGTACGCCAGGCAATTTGCGCGCCACCGTCGGGATTGGCTGCGAGTAAATTTCGTCGGCCGAGGTCAACATGCTGGCAGAAATAAACAAGCGCTCGCCGGTTAGCATTTCGTACAAGCAGACCGTTGTCGAATATAAATCCGAGCGGTGGTCCATTGGTTCGCTCTTGGCTTGCTCGGGCGACATGTAGCCGATTTTGCCTTTGACTCGATAAAACAACGACGTGTGCGTCGCAGCTTTGGCGATACCAAAATCGGTCAATTTGACCTCGCCATCAAACGACACTAACAAGTTGGATGGCGAAACGTCGCGATGAATGAGTTTGAGCGGCTCGCCATGGAAGTCGCGTTTGGCGTGGGCATACGCTAATGCAGCAAGCACTTCGCGTGCAACGAACAGTGCGGCACTCGGCGAAAACCGCTTGCCGCGCCGCTTGGCTCGGCGCAACAAGGAGCGCAAGTCACCGCCAGCGAGGTACTCCATGACGATGAAGTAATCTTGGCCAGCCGTGACTAAGTCGATGGTGTGAATAATGTTGGCGTGATCAAGCGTGGCCGACAACTTGGCTTCGCGCAAAAACAGTTCGATAAACTCTTCTTGCTGGGTAAATTCGGGCAATAGTTGCTTGAGGACCACGGCTTTTTCGAAGCCACCGGCGCCGAGTTTTTTGCCAATGTAGATCGCGCCCATGCCGCCTTCGGCTAGATATTCCATCACGACGTAGCGGTCGGCTGGAGCTTGCGATGTGGCAACAGGCGGTTTCACGGGCTCGGTGAGTGTATCATTATGGGGTGGAAGATAAGCAACGGTACGGCTTGGAAGCGCTGCGTGAGGTGCGTCGAATGGATGAATCGACCGAGCAGCAAGCCGTCGCTGGCCAGGCCGATGCGATGCGGGCCGCACAGCATCGCGCCGACGATGCACGGGCCCGTGTCGTTGGGTACGCCCAAGCCGCCGCGCAGGCCGATGGCGCTCAGCAAACACGCTTGCGCGAGGGTGCACCAGCCCAGCTGGCGGCCTTGGCGATGCATGCGGCGGCCCGGCATCGGCAACGCTTGCGCGTGCTTGAATTAGACGCGGATCGTCTAGCGGCAGCAGCGCGTGGCCAAGATTTACAATTTGACGCGGCCCAGCAGCAATTGCGGCAGGCCCGAGCCGCACGTGCGTTGTTGGATCGGCATTTCGCGGCATGGCGCGCACGACGGGCCAAACAACAAGCGAATCGGGAGCCGTAACCGGCCTGCGCCGTAGGCAACTTAGGCACGTTGCATGGGCGTAGGGGCTGAGCTACAAGCGAAATGTAATCTTATGTAAACAAGCGTTAAGGCGCGCTTGGTTACTGGGCCTCGGGCACCGCGCGCGCTACCATGAACGCAGGTACGCGTTTTGACTCCCTTACTGCTCGTTACTGGCTTTTTAGGTTCAGGAAAGACCTCGCTCATCGCAGCGTTGTTGCGCCGTCGCGCCGCGCGCCAAGCGACCGGGCGGATTGGTCTGTTGGTCAACGAGTTGGGATCGGTTGGAATCGACGGTGATTTGCTCGCCGACGGCATTACCGCGCAAGTGGAGCTGCCGGGCGGCTGCGTGTGTTGTGCCTTGGGCGATGATTTGGCCCAATCAATTTTGGCGATGCTCGAACAGCAACCGGACCTCGACGCCATCATTTTGGAAACCACCGGCGTTGCTGAACCGTTGCCGATCGCATGGGCGTTGGAGCGCGCGCCGCTGGTCGATCACGTGCGGCTCGCGACGGTCATCACGTTGGTTGATGCTGAAAATTTTTTGGCGTCGCGGGCCTTATCTGCATCGGTGGATGCCCAAGTTGCCTACGCCGATATTTTGATTCAGAGCAAAGGTGAATTGGTCGCTGCGGCGACCTCGGCCGAGGTTAAGGCCGTTGCCATGCGCTTGGCCGAGCGCGCATTATGGTACGCGGTGCCTACGTCGGACGCGGCGCAGATTCTTGACGACATCGTCAGCGATCCGCCGCTGGCTGCGACGGAGCGAACGGCGCTGGCGCCCGCGCCTGGTTGTGGGCCAGCATGTGATCACGCCGAGCACGACCACGGCCATGATCATGGTGTCGAGCACGGTGTCGAGCATGAGGCAAGGCTTGCGTCAGGTCATGGCATCACCAGCGTCGCGTTGGCGTTGCCGATGACTACGGTCGATCCCGAAGATCTAGAAGACGCCATCGCTGCAATTCCGGACAGCGCGGTACGCATCAAGGGCATTACGCGCGTCGCACTGCCCGCAGGTGAGCGTTGGATCGCTTTTCACCGCGTTGGTCCGCGCTATTCATGGGCGCCACTGCCAGTGGCCTGTAACGCCGCTACTGGCACGCCCGTCACGCCCAAGCCTCGCATCGTTGTGCTTGGCAATCCGGTATCCGAGGCGATGGTGCGCACGGCGTTGCGCCCACTTTATAGCGAGCTGCCATGAACCGGCGACTGCTTACGGCCATGTTGCTACTGGCCGCATGTACCCAAGAACGCATCGAAATTCGCTCCGAGTCGGCCAATGACTACCACCGTGCAGATGTTCGGCGGGCGGTCGAAACCTATGTTGCCAAGGGCCGCACCGCCGTCGGATACGCAATTCTGGCAAGCAAGTTATCGGTGTTGCGGCCTTCCATGGATGCCACCGTCGCAAGCGACGCCGAGTTAAAACTGGTCACCTTGGCCTTGGCCCCCATGCTCGCCGCAAGCGCGGTGCCCGTCGAGCGCGAGTTGCGCGAGGTGGTTACCAACGTGTGGCCGATTGGGCTGCAAGACCCACTTCGTGCCGATACGGTGCAGCAACGGACAGCCAGCAAAGATGGCAAGCTCACCCCATTGGCATACGAAGATCCGCAGGCTTATCTGATGAGGCTGTGCGGTGATGTGCTCAAAGTTGAATGCTACAGCGTGGTCCCCGAGTACCAAGCCGATGTGGTGCGCCACATTGTGTTGCAGCGGTTCACCGAACGCGTGCGCACGGCGGTGGCGGATTGTGTCTTTTGCGCCAATGACTCAACCTGGCGCGACTACGTCCACAAATGGGAACTGCTCGAAGCGGCGAGTGTTGAACGACGGCGCCGGGCCGAGCGGGTGGGTGATCCGATTCGTTGGCCTACCTCCGGGCCGGCGGCCTCGCCCATGCCGGCCAGCGATGCGTATGTGATGGTTGAGTTGAACGCCGTTGGCGAACTTTTCGTCGGAGATACGCGACTGCCGGTCGTTGATCGAGTCGCGCGGCTACAGCAACTTCGAGGCGATCGTGATGTCTTGATCCATGCGGCACCCAGCGCGCGGCTTAGTGATTTGCGGCCGGTGATCGTCGATGTAACGCGGGCGGGCGCAACGCGGGTCGGCGTGGTTAGCCGTCGTCGTGAGTATCCGTGGGCCCCGGGAGTGTATTGGATCACGGTTGGCGAGGGGGTGGTGCTGCCGTTGCGTTTAGGCGACACCGTGCAAGTTTTGATCTCGACACTCGATGAATTGCCACCCAGCACTACACCGGCGGCAATCAAGTAGCGCTGTCATCGATCCATTCACCAAGTTCGCCAAGGTCGATAGGTGAGTTCTCAAAAGGCTCAAGCGCGATGCGCTCGGTGATCAAGCCATCGGCGACGCTAGCGTAGAAATCACCTTGCTTGCGAAAAACTTCGATCAGCTTGGACTCCGGTTGCACGTACCAAAGATGCGGAACCTGGGCCCGCGCGTAACTGCGCCGTTTCGGGCCGCGATCAAAGGCCTCCGTCCCTTTTGACAAAGTCTCGCACACCCAATCAGGCGCTAGCGAAATTTGGGTTGTGGCCGGTGCGCGCGGCATGCGCTCGCGACGCCAGGCGGCGATGTCGGGAACGAGAATGTCGCGACCAAGCACCAACTCGGGCTCGATCAAAAACAGCCAACCACCAGGTCCGCTGCGGCGGGTGTCGCTGAATGCGTATGCTAATTCACGATGCAGCGCACCGGTCAATTCGGAATGGGCGATGCGTGGCCGGGCGTGACTATAGATGACACCGTCAACCAGGTGCGCGACGCGATCGTCAGGCACCGCACGTAGATCGGCTTCGGTGGCAAGCATGGGGGCAGGGTGTGCCATGGTCTGAGCCTACCTCAACGTACGCAACCGCGCATCAACAAATCATGGCAACGCTGCGGGACTACACTTTGGCGCTATTCAAGAAGCGTTGGAACGATCGAGATCACCAGCGGCAGCTTTGCGCGCGGGCACGGCGACGGCTCGGGCGTCTAAGAACTTGTGTATAAATTACTGATCCTGCTTTGGGTCAGTAATTCATTTACCAGTCCTTAGTTCATGGCAGCGATGGCAATATTCAACGCACTAGCAAAACTGACCCACGCTAGATAAGGCAAAAACAGTGCGGCGACGCGAGGCTGGTGCGGTCGCACAACGACGATAAAGCCGACAATACAAATCCATACACCGGCAATTACTCCGACCGCCAACCACAATTGGTGCAGCCCAAAAAACATCGGCGTCCATAAAGCGTTCAACGCCATTTGCGCAATCCACCACGGCGTAGTTTGGCGACGCGTCGAGGTATGTCGCCAAGCCAGCGTCCCGGCAATCGCAATCATGACGTACAGCACGGTCCACACCGGCCCAAACAACCAACCCGGCGGATTCCAACTTGGTTTGTGCAGCGCGGCAAACCACGCACCGGGCCCGAATAACCCCCCGAAGGTCGCGGCAGCGAGGGCACCGCCAGCAAACCAGACCCAGTCAAAACGTCGTTTGGTATTCACACCGGCAACATAGCGCGCGGGCACCGCTTGGCGATGGGCGGTGACGGTTTGATGCAACCGCAGGGCTGCGACAAAACACGCGCCAGACCAAGGCCGCTCGTACCTGGTTTTGGCTCGCGTGTAAGTGAGATTCAGTTATAGTCGCCGACATGAAAGCATCGGCTTGGATATTGGCAGTGGTGTTCTTCGGGGTTGGATGCGGCGGCGGATCGGCGGGGTCAGATGCCGATCCGTACAATAAGATCGTGGTTAAACCGGAGAATCAAACGCTGCAAGTCGGCCTTGGTGGCTCAGCATCGCAATCCTACCAAGTCGTGGGCATCATCAACGGCGTCGAATCCGACATCACCGCGGATTGTCTACTTACCGTCGATAACAATTTTGGTCGGCTCGAAGGCACCAAGTTCACCGTCGGAGCACGCGGCGGCCAAACCGAAATTGCGGCGATGTGTGGCAGCCAAAACGCGAGTCCCGCGGTGCTCACGATCAAGTTGGCAGGGTCGATTATTGAACCCGGGGCGCCACCCAATGCCCCGACGCTGTTTGATGCCGCCACAATAGCCGCTGATCCGTTGCGAGAACCCGTCGTTGAGTATCCACTCAATGGCGCGGTGGCACCCGTCAATTTTGCTTCGGTTGAAGTGCAATGGGTTGGGCGTGGCCATGATCTATTCCACCTCGTGATGGCTTCAACGTTTGTTACCGTCGACGTTTACACGACCAGCGTCGAGGCGGCGCTGTCGGCTGCCAATTGGGACGTCGTGGCGGGTACGGCCGGCGGACGAAACATAACGTTTGTGGTTGAAGGGTTGACCCAAGCGGCCCCCACCACGAAATTTGCAAGTGCAGCGGTCACCGTCGATATTTCGCGCGATGCCATCGACCGGACAACGATCTATTACTGGGCGTCGTCACAAGGCAGCATCATGAGCAGCTTGTTTGGCTCGACCGCGCAGCCAACGCAAGTGCGCGGTGATTGCACCTCATGTCATTCGCTGTCGCGCACCGGCACGCGGTTTGGCTACAGCCGCTGCGTCGGCAATGATTGCAACGAGGTGTACGTCGGGTTCATGCGCTACAACAAACAAACCGGCATGTGGGACGACACGGTCAACGCCAACAATCGCGCCTTGCGCGGTTCGTACACAACTTTTTCGCCGGTAGGCAATCCATTTCCAACCGACGATCAAGCGTTGGCCATGGTAACGCTGATGAACGGTTCGCTGGCGTTATACGATCCCGACACCGGCGCTGCGGTGCCGTCCAATGTGACAACGGCGGCGGCGCAAGGCCCCGGCGCGCCACGCTCGGCCCTGATGGCCGATTGGTCGGCGGATGGTGCAACCGTGGTGTACGCGTCGACGCCGGTCGGTGGGCAATGGATTGATTTAACCAACAGTGCCATCGCGCGCATGTCGTATAGCTACGCTACGGGGACGCATGTGTTTGGTGATCCGGATTTTCTCGTCGAAAACCCGGTGGTATTGCCAAGCGGCACGTACAGCAATTTCTTTTTTCCAAGCCTCTCGCCCGATGGCAAATTGGTGGCGTTCAACGCAGCGCGTGCCGGTTGGCGCAATTTCACCAACGCAAAATTGCCCGGGCAGCGGCTCATGCTGGTTGATGCCCAAACCAAAGTCGTAACCGACCTGAGCGCGCTCAACGGCGGTTACGTCGACAGCGATATCACGTGGCCGCATTGGGCACCGGTTGGCTCAAGTGACTACTACTGGAT
>JAGPDK010000200.1 GCA_018057605.1 Kofleriaceae bacterium
ACGGCGGCTGCTGATACCCGCACGACGGGCCCGCGGTGTCCGCCCCGCGGTCAGCTGATACCCGCACGACGGCTGCTGATACCCGCACGACGGCTGATACCCGCACGACGGCTGATACCCGCACGACGGGCCCGCGGTGTCCGCCCCGCGGTCAGCTGATACCCGCGCGGGGGATACCTGCACGGTGATAGCACCAGCGGAGCTCGCCACACAAAACCGACCGGCGCACCCGTTTCCCGCTGGGGCGATGGTAGCATCATAAGGTGCGTGGTGGCCTTGCGCTCGCCGCGCCAAGGAGCTGCCTCGCCGCTATGTCCCAAGACACCTTCCACGACGACGATGTCGCAACATTAGACCTATTCGCTACTCAACTTGAGGCGTTCCGCAAAGCACCAGATGCGGCCGCTTTCATCGACCTCCGCGACCAAATGCGGGCGGCGGGCGCCGGCAAAGAGCTCGCCGAATTATGTGCACGGTGGGCGCCGCTCGAGACCGATGCCAGCAAAGCCGCCGAAGCCTGGTCCGAATCAGGTGAAGCGTTGTTGCTGCTGGGCGTTGCCGACGAGGGCTTGCGGCAGCTGCGCAAGGCCATCGATCTTGATCCGACCTCCGCGCGCGCGATCGATCGATTCGTTGAACATGCGTTGCACCTTGGCGATGCGGCAAGTGCCGCCGAAGTTGTCGAAAACGAACTCACCGAACTCGGCAAACGCACCGATTCCGAAACCGCCAGAGGCCGTAAACCTACCGCCGCTAGCATCGCACGCCGCGCCGAACAACATCGCATCGCGGCCCAACTTTGGAACGCACGGCTTGGGCGCATCGATCGCGCGCTTTGGCATTGGCAACAAGCCTGGCGGCTGGAACCGGCACGGGTCGACGCCCTCGAAGCAGCGCGGACCTTATACGCATCGCTGGGCGACACAGCGATGGTGGCCAAACTCTATCAAGCTGAACTCGATGTCATGCCCAAGGATGCGCCCGGCCCAGTTAAGGCTGCGATTCGGCTCGAACTTGCCAAACTGTCGTGGACCGACCGAGATGCGGCGGCGACGTTGCGCCATCTCGAAGAGGCCGCGCGCCTCGACACCTCATCGATAGCGGTTCGCGAATTGCTCGCTGATGTCTACACCTCACCCGAAGCCAAGCTGACCGACGGCTTTCAACGGGCGGCGCTGCTCTTGACCGATATTGGCAAGACCTACCGGCAACGCGGCGACACCGCGTTGGCGATGCGCGCGCTGCGCCGAGCGTTAGCCATGAACGCCGGCTTGCAGGCTGCCGCCGAACAACTTGAACCAATGTTAGCCGAAGCTGAACAATGGACAGCGCTCGACGCGCTGCTCAGCGAGCGGGCCCAGCATGCGCCCGATGCCGCGACCCACACCGCCGTATTGCAGCGACGCGCTGACTTGTTGCGTGGGCCGTTGCACGCTAACGATGCCAAACACGATAACGAGGCGCTCATCGCGTTGCTGCGCGAAATCGCAGCAACCGAAGCACCCTATGGCGGCGCCGCCACGGAGCTTCGTGCGTTGCTCCGCGCCAACCAACAGTGGTCGGAGCTATCGGCCTTTATTGAACAACAACTCGCCACGGGCGGCACCGAGGTGCCGGCTGTCATCGCGGTGGCCGAGTTACTCGAACTGGCAACGATTGCACGCGAGCATCAAAGCGATCGCGACCGAGCCGCACAACTGCTCCACCATGCCCTCTCGATTGCGCCCGAACACGAAGAGGCGTTGGCCCGCTACGTTGACCATTTTCGTGAACGTCGCGATTGGCGAGGCCTGTGCGATCTATACGAGTTTGCCCTCGATAATGCGCGCGCCGCGGGCGCCCCGATCGAAGAACTCGAACGTCGCCTCGAAGAAATCGGCCAGCTTGCCGAGCTGCGCATGGGCGATATCGCGCGCGCCACCGATGCATGGCAACGTATCGCGGAAATTTCACCTCACAATCCAAAAGTGTCGGAAGCCCTGCGTCGGCTGCGGTCGCGCGCCAAAATGTGGGAGGAGCTAGTTGCCGGCCTCGAGTCCGATGTTGCAGCCGCACCCGATGTTGGCGTGCGCACCAGCGCGCTGCGGCGCATGGCGCAAACTTATCGCGAACGTCAAATTGAACCGCGCCGAGCTATTGATGCGTTTGAACAGTTACTGTCCGAGCAACCCGGCGATGATGCCACGCTCAAATCCCTTGCCGAACTCTACGAACGCGAAGGCGATGATGCCGGGTTAGCGCTCACCATGCGGCGCCAACTCGACGCAGATTTAGCTGCGATGCAAGTGACCGGGCTGCCCACTACGCCACGCGAATGGCCGGTGGCCAAACGCACCGAGCGGCTCAACATGCTGCGCCGCTTGGCCAACATCTACGACACCCGGCTCGCCGAAATCGAGGGCGTGGTGTTCACTTGCACAGCGATCTTGGATTTGATTCCCGGCGATCGCGATGCGCTCGAGCGCATGGAGCGCGTGCTCGATAAAGCCAATGACCCACGGCTCGAGCAAACCCTCGAGTATCACGCAGCGGCGACTCAAAACCCATCGGAGCGCTGCAAATTGTACAAACGCTTGGCCACGATGGCGGCCACGCGCCACGACGAATCGACCGCCCTCGATCGTTGGGAAAAAGCACTCGCCAGTTCGCCCAGCGACACCGATGCACTTACGGCCCTGGGCGATTTGTACGAACGCAACGGCCGATGGATCGAGCTAGCCGATGTGCTGGAACGCATCGAGGGTAGCCGGCCGTTGCCCGAACCAGGCTCGCCGCAAGCCGCGCACCGCACCGCACAACTCGAACGGTATGCGGATATCGCCGAGCGCCGCTTGGCCGATCCTGCACGGGCAACGAAACTTTATGCTCGAATTTTAGAAATTTCACCCAAACATCGCGCGGCGCTATCCGCCCTCACCACGTTGCATCGCAACGGCGCCCGCTGGCGCGAACTAGCCGAGGTGCTTGGGCGCCAAGTCGAGATTTTTGCCGAATATGATCCGACCGTCGCAACCTCGTTAGCGCTCGAACAGGCCAGCGTTTTTGAAAGCCGTTTAGGTTCGCCCAACGAAGCGATCCGCGTGTTGGAAGCCCTGCTGAGCACCGTGAGCCAGCATGATCTCGAAGCCCACACTGCCTTGCGCGCCTTGTACGAAAGCCGCGGCAACTTTGATGCGGCCGTGCGCGTTGCCGAACGCGAAATGTATCTAACCAATGAACCGAATCGCAAAATTGCCCGCGGTCTTGAAATCGGCGCAACATGTCGCGATCGCCTAACCGACAACACCCGTGCCTTGCAAGCGTTCGAGCGCGTGCTCGCGATTGATCCGACACAACAAGAAGCGCTGGCTGCCACCGCCGAGCTGCTCGGCCGATTGGGCCGGCACAAAGAGCAAATCCGCGCACTCGAAAAATACCTCGAAACCTTGAGCGATACACAAGAACGCTGCCAACTGATGAGCGGCATTGCCGGCTTGTGCGCGAACAAACTTGGCGACCATCGCATGGCGTTCCGTTGGTACAAAAAATCACATGACGAATTGCCCGATCAAGAAACCATCATGGAATTGCGGCAGTGCGCCGAGGCCTACGAGCTTTGGCGCGAGTTTGCCGATTTCCTAAGTGAAGAGCGCAAACGCTTGATTGCGTTGGGCCACGATGGAGTGCCCGCGGATCCCGCCATCTATGTGCAACACAGCCGGGAACTCGCGCGCATCGCCGAACAAAAGACCCACGACCGCACTCGGGCCATCGCCGCAATTGGCGAAGCACTCGCCGTGCAACGCCGGGACGCCACGCTGCTGGCGGAATTGGAACGCCTAGCACAACAGGCCGACGCTCGCCCGATTTACAAACAATTGCTCGATGGCTTCGACGTTGCGTTGGGCGCTGCATCACCATCTGAAAAGGTCGACCTACATCTCCGTCGGGCCCGCATTTTCGACGAGAAACTGGGTGAACCACGCACCGCCATGGCCGAACTCTTGGCGGCCTTTTCGTGGGCACCTCACCGCAGTGAATCGCGTGAAGCGCTATATGCACTGGCACCCAAAGCCCGGGCCTGGGCTGAAGTGGTGGCCCTAGAATCAGCGCTAGTCGAACGTGCCACGTCCACCACGCTACGGTTGATGGCGCTGCGCCGCAAAGCCAGCGTGTTGGAAGAACAACTCAAAGATGCGCCACGCGCCTTTCGCACTCACTTGATCGCGTTTCTCATTGACCCGAATGACGCCGAAACTATTGCCGCGCTGTGGCGCTTGGCGCGAGTCATTGGACGCTATCGCGACACCGACAAAGTGCCCAAGAGTGACACCGCGTTGGCCACGGTGCAAAATGACAGCGCTTTTGTACAAGCGCAAAACGCAGCGCAAGCAGCCCAACGGGGCACGGCGTTATCCACACCAAAACGCCCAGCCACCGAGGAGTTGCTCGAACTTGATATCTCGGCCGACGATACTTCATTGGTGGGCGACAGCACGCAGCCACTCGATCTCGAAGAACTTGAGATGTCACCGGCGCGGCGCCAGCGTGGCCCAAACGTGCCGGTGCCGGTGCCGGTGCCGGCGGCGGCACCACGTGGCCGGTCGCGCCCACATCCAACCGCCCCACCACCGATTCCTGGTGGTTCCCCCCGCTCAACAACCAGCATCACCACCGCGCCGCCGGTACCCGCGATGCTAAAAAAAGGCCAAGCGTCGATTCGACGCACGCCAGTGCCATCGTTGCCCAATCGAGCTTTCGATACGCCGTGGGACGAGTTCGCGTACACCTTCGAAAATCTGCCCGCTGCCGACGGCAAACAAAAACTTCGCTGGCTTTTTGCCGCCGCCGAAGTGTGGGAAACCGGCGCGAAAGATGTCGGTCGCGCGTTTGACACGTTGGCTAACGCGTTTGCGCAATCACGAAAATTGCCGAACGACGACGGGGAAGCCCGCGCGCGGTTGCATCGCGTAACGTCAGATCACAAAGCCTGGGACCGCTTGGGCGATTTGTATCAAAGCTTAGCCGAAACCGCGAACACCCCGGTAGCCGCAGCCGACCTTCTCATGGAAGTTGCGTCCATTCGCCTACAGCAACGGCGGCCTCGTGAGGCTGAAGCCCAGTTGCGTCGGATCTTGGGCATTCGCCCCGACGATGTTGCCGCCCGTGCGCGGCTCGAAGGTCTGTATCGTCAAGAATCTCGCTGGGTCGAGCTTGCGGCTGCACTCGAAGAACGCACGGATCCACGCTTAGGCAGCGCGGCACCGCCAGCCGAGCGACCGGCGTTGCTTGCGGAGTTGGCGAGCATCTACACCCAACGCCTCAACCGCCCACACGATGCCATTGAAGCGTACGAGCGCTTGCGTGCACTCACGCCTGCCGACGTGGCGGTGTATCAGCAACTAGCTGAACAATACGCCGTGATTGCGCGGTGGAGCAAAGCTATCGAAAGCCTCGGCAAAATCAGCGAAGTCGCCGAAGGTTCACCTGACGCACGTGCAGCGCAGGCAAAAATCGCGTCCATTTACGAACGTGAACTCGAATTGCCCGACCGCGCGATCGAAGCGTACACCGAGATGGTGACGACGTGGCCCGACGATACCGACGCATGGGAAGCGCTCGATCGCTTGTATACCCAGCACGCACGCTGGCACGAATTGACCGATGTGCTGCGCCGTCGGGCGGCGCAAGCACGGACGCCCAAAGAGCGCGCCATGACGCTGGCGCGGCGCGCCCAAATTTTGCTCGATTGGCTCGAAGCACCCGAAGAAGCCGCCGCGGCGTTGCGCCATGCCAAATCCGTTGCCGAAGACGAAGCCACCCAAGACACGCTGAGCGATCAGTTGATCGTTGCCTTATCACGAGCCGGTCGCGATCGCGAAGCCGCCTCGATTCTCGAAAATCGCATCGGCGCACCGTCGAGCAAAGCCTTGCCGGCAGGTGAACTTGCGGCACTACATTTACGGTTGGCCGAACTGCGCGCGCATCGCTTGCGAGATCCATTGGGCGCCCGTGCCGCCGTCGACGCCGCGATCGCATTAGTACCTGAACATCCAACGGCGTTAGCGTTGGTCGCAAAATTAGCAGCAACCAGTGAAGATCCGGCGTTGTTAGCCCAAGCCAAGCTACGCCAAGCTGAAACCGCCGTCGACGACGACGCTCGTGTTGCCGCTTTAATGGAAGCTGGTGCCGCGCTGCGCGATCGCAATCATGATCCGGCCGGAGCCAAGACCTGCTTCGAGCAAGTGTTGCAGTTACGGCCATATCACGCCGACGCAACCTGGGCGTTAGCCGGCTTAGTTGAACAAAGCGGTGAGCCCGAAGCGGCGGCCACGTTATTGGCCACCCGGCTCGAAGATCAAGCGTTGGTGAGCGGCGAAAAAGCCCGAATCCATACCCAACTCGCAGCGTTGTCACGCGCTGCGGGAGTCGAACCTGCGGCCGAGCGCCACTTGCGCGAAGCATTGGCCAGCGAACCCGGTCACGTCCCCGCCGTGGTCGCGCTTGCAGATTTTTACACTGAGCGTGAACGGTATGCGGATCTCGAGGCTTTTCTGCGCGTAACGCTCGGTGAGCACAGCCACGACGCCGTGCAGAACTACAACGCACCGTTAAGCTTGGCTCCAGCCGCCCTGGTGGCGGAACTACATCGACGCCTTGCGTTTGCGTTTGAAAGGCTAGGACGTGATGAAGATGCGTACCAAACCTTGATGACCGCAGACCGCTTGGCACGTGGTCACTTGTTGATCAAGCTAGCATTGGGTGAAAATCGCTATAAAGCTCGACGCTGGCGCGAAGCGGCGCTGCACTTAGCGCCGTTGGCGAACCATGAAGAAGCCGGCAAATACGCGCTCGAAGTTGCGCAAGGCCTGTACCACGGTGCCTTAGCTGAGATTCGTAGCCTGCGCCCAGATCGGGCCGCCGCGCTCTATGCTCGCGCTTTAGAATTGCGCCCGAATTTCGCGCCTGCGTTGCAAGCTTTGGCCGAAATCGCCATGGAACAAGGTGATGCTAAGCGGGCGAGCGAGTTGTTATCGCGCCAGGCTGAAGCGACCGAGGATCCAAGCGAACGGTTACGCCTGTTTGAAGCCATTGGCGATATGGCACTGATGATGCTCAGCGACGAAGAACGCGCCCGGCAGTGTTACGCCGCTGCCGTAGCTGCCGCGAAACCGCTCGAATCAAAACATGTACCACTGCTTGAAAAGTTGCTGGAACGCCAAGACTTGGCAGGCGATTTCTCGGGTTCAGCGCGCACTGCCGAATTGATGTCAGCATTTGGCGTTAATCAAACCGCCCGAGCCGCACGCTTGCTGCGCGCTGCGCGCGACTATGCGAGCGCCAACGACATGCCACGAGCTCGGGCCGCGGCTGAGCGTGCCATTCAAGCGGACCCAACCAACCTCGAAACCGCCGATTTTGCGTCGGAATTAGCCTTAGCGAACGGCGAAACCGAACAAGCCGCAGCTACGTTGGGCCGCTGTCTTTCCAGCAAAGACGATCGCGAGCCGGTCTTGCGCGCCTTGCTTTGGCATCGCTTGGGTGTGGCACGCGCGCTGCGCGGCGATGGCAAACAAGCCAAGTTAGCATTTGAACGCGCGGTTGCGGTGGCACCACAATCGCTCGGCGCGATGAACGCGCGCCGGGACCTGGTGGGCCTTGGCGGGCCCGAAGGCACAGGCCCCATGGCACGTGAGCACTTGCGCACCGTCGCGGCGTTTTCCGGGGAGCTGCGCGATGTAATCGCGTATGCCGATACGCTGCAGCCCGCGCAACCCGGCCAACACAGCGATGCCCGGTTGCTCGTTGAACTGGTGGCCGCCGCAGGTCATACACTTAGCGAAGCACAAAACGCGGTGCTAGCGCTGCCGGCACCGACGATGTCGGCCGATGCGGCCTACCGCGGCATCCTTGACACCACCGGACGCGCGATGCTTAGTGATCCGGAACTTGGCGCCCTCGCGCCGATTATTGCCACCATTGCAGAAGCCGCGACGTTGCTATGGCCGGACCTCGACGATGCGCTGGCCCGCCGCAACGTCCGCGGCGCAGTCCGGGTGGCCGCAAGCAACAACTCGCCGGCGCTGGCCATGTTCCCCAAAATCGCCGCCGCCTTAGGTACTGGCGCCGCGATGATCTACCAACACGACAACCCGCTCGCCGATGCAACCGTGATTTGCACGTCAACGCCGGTGATCGTGTTGTCGACGCGGGTAATGCAAGGCGAGCTACCGCACGCGACCTTACGTGCGATCGTTGGCCACGCGGTAGAACTGACGCGGCTTGAACACGTCGCCATCGCAGGCTTGTCCGAAGAAGATGCGCGCCGCACCGTGGCCGCCGTGGTCCGGATGTTTGGACCACCATCGTTACGCGAGGCCGCCGATCAGCTGGTCACCGACCAAGATGTCCAACGCGCCTTTGACGAAACCGTGAAAGGTGCGCTTTCGGTGAAACTGCGCACCCGCCTTGAGCAGTTCCTCAAGAACCTAGAGCCCGCCGCTTTGGACTTGCAGCGTTATCGCAGGGCGGTGTTGCGCACCGCCGACCGAGCCGCGCTGCTGTTAGGTGGCGCACCTGCAACCGTGGTTGAGCTCGCTACCGCGCGCGGCCAAGCGCTCGGGCCGTTGCTTGCAACCGTCGCGCACCCGCACTGGGCAGCAACCCGCGCCGCCTTGCTGCCGGGTTAAGCAGCATCGCCCCCCAATGCCGGTTACATAAGATTCATCGCACGAGCCCCTTGGTAACGTTGGGTGCTTACTCGGACCGCGGACGACCGACCACCGACGACGGCCCACCGACGGCTGACCACCGACGACGGTCTCCGAGCTTTACCGCTTGCCTTGCCGCTGGTTGCGCGGAGCAGCGCAGTATACCGGCGAGGGGGGACGGTCGGGTGAACGGTCGGCTCACAGAGGCTCCGCCCCGGATCCCGACCGCCCCGGATCCCGACCGGGGTTTGTTTTCCCCGGATCCCCGCCCGGATCCCGACCGGGGTTTGTTTTCGGCGCCGGATCCCCGGATCCCGACCGCCCGGATCCCCCCGGATCCCGACCGGGGTTTGTTTTCGGCGGACCGGGGTTTGTTTTCGGCGCCAACGCCGAACAGCCGCTGAGTGCGGCCAGGATCCCCACAAGGATCCCGACCGGGGTTTGTTTTCGGCGGACCGCAAGGATCCCGACCGGGGTTTGTTTTCGGCGGACCGGGGTTTGTTTTCGGCGGACCGGGGTTTGTTTTCGGCGCCAACGCTCACAGGATCCCTACAGGATCCCTAAC